>CBFCYP010000086.1:0-13603 GCA_965602185.1 uncultured bacterium | reverse complement strand
CAAAGGCGGCGATTCAAAATCTAAGGGATCAACATCGCTGAAAATGATTGTAGAATCATCCTGCATCACAAAGTCGGTATCGATAATCCCGGACGATTTCCATGTCAAAAATGTCGAGATCTCCTGTATGGAAAAAAGAACGGCGATCGATATCGATAACGATCCCACCAGGATAACGGCTGATTTTACGATTTTTTTCGGCATAGACCTCAATAACCCTCGCGTGACTATTCCTGCGATGAGTCAATAATATATCTCAAATATCTGATTCCGCCAATAGAAATAAAATTCTTTGCATTACCCACTATTCTAATATGCCGTCAGTCAAATCCTGACAGGCAGGACACCTGATTTAATAAGCGGATTTCGTTGGATTTAGGATTACCTGAAAAGAACAAATTATAGTATAAAGGCGACCTGAATAATATTAATCGATGATAAGATCATCCTGCATTTATAAATATCCTTGTCAAACGGATATCATTAACTATATTTAAATACGGCAAATGTTTAGACTACTTCGCTCGGTGGTTTCAGGAAAGGAACTTACGGTCCGGCTTTGCGAAAACGCCTAATCAACTCGATCCTGATTTTTATCTTGGCTTCAAGCGCCGTTTCCGCTAAAACGAGTCAGGTATATTTCAAGTTCCAGGCGCCGCCCCGCGAACAATTACAGGATCTCTCCAGGCTGATATCTATAGACAATGTCGGTTTGGATACGGTTTTCGCTTATGCCACGGATGAACAGTTCGATTATTTTGAAACTCTCGGCTACGATTACATCATTTTGCCGAATCCCGGGTCATTGATTATCCCCCGCATGGCGGATACCCGGGATGAAATCCTGGAATGGGATTCGTACCCGACATATGAGGCATATGTGGCCATGATGTACCAGTTTGAAGTCTACTATCCCAACCTGTGCCTTATTGAAAACATCGGTTATTCGGTTGAGGGCCGCGAGATTCTATTCGCGAAGATCTCGGCCAATGTTAATGTTGAAGAGGACGAACCGGAAGTGATGTATTCCAGTACCATGCACGGCGACGAGACAACTGGTTACATCTTAATGCTGAGATTAATCGATTCCCTTCTGGCAGGCTACGGCCTGGATCCTCAACTGACCTATATGATCGATAACACGGAGATATGGATAAACCCGCTGGCTAATCCTGACGGCACCTATGCCGGTGGTAATCACACGGTTAACGGGGCAATCAGGTTCAACTCCAATGGCGCCGACCTGAACAGGAATTTCCCCGATCCCGACGAGGGCCCGCATCCCGACGGAAGAGAGTGGCAGCCGGAAACCATCGCCATGATGAATTTTTTTAATCAACATACTTTCGTAATTTCGGCGAACTTTCATGGCGGGGTGGAGGTGGTAAACTATCCCTGGGATACCTGGCCGCGACGTCATGCAGACGACAGCTGGTATATAGAGATCAGCCGCGAATACGCCGATTCCGCCCAGGCCAACAGCCCGCCTGGCTACATGGACGATTTGAACAATGGTATAACAAACGGTTGGGACTGGTACGAGGTTGCCGGCGGCCGACAGGATTACCTGAATTACTGGAAAGGCTGCCGGGAAACAACGATTGAGTTGTCGCAAACGAAATTGCTTCCCCCCAGCCTGCTCCCTGCCTATTGGGACTACAATAAGGCGGCGATGATAACATACCTGGAGCAGGCCTATTACGGTATCAGAGGTCTGGTTACGGATTCTGTCAGCGGCTATCCGGTATCGGCGATCATAGCGGTTATGAATCATGATATCGACAGCTCCGAGGTGTACTCCGATCCCGATGTCGGCGATTATCATCGCATGATCGATGATGGAATTTATGATCTGATATTCAGCGCGCCGGGCTATATTACGCAGGTCGTAAACGATATCGTTGTCATCGATGGTCAGATAAACATAATAAACGTGCAGTTGAGCCCTGTACCTTTGACAATTAGCCTTCCGGACGGCGCTCCTGAATACCTTGCGCCTTGCGCCCCGACAGCGTTTGCCGTCCGGATTGTGGATGGCGCCGAAACCTATATGCCAGGCACGGGCACCCTGCATTATCGTTACCACGGAGGCGGATTTTCGACATCGGGTTTAACCTACACGAGCGGAGACCTTTATGAGGCTGTCCTGCCGTCGGCGGATTGTGGCGCCGCGCCGGAGTTTTACGTAAGCGCAGAGGGTGACGGCGGCTCGACCATATTTGATCCTCCGGATGCGCCGAACAATGTATATACATCAACAGTAGGTATTCTAATTACGGTATTTGAGGACGATTTCGAGACCGATCAGGGCTGGGTTGTCAGCGGCGACGCTCTCGATGGTCACTGGGAACGAGGTGTGCCGGCAGGCGGGGGCGATCGTGGAGATCCGCCCACCGATTATGACGGCTCAGGACAATGCTATCTGACCGATAACGTTTACGGCAATTCCGACGTAGACGATGGCTACACCTACCTCACCTCTCCGACTATCGACTTAAATGACAGCACCGCCCGGCTTCATTACGCTCTCTGGTATACTAATAACAACGGCAATAATCCTGATGATGATTTATTCATAACCTATGTCTCAAGCGATAACGGGACAAACTGGGTTCCGGCCGAGACCATCGGCCCGGTAACCTCCGGTGGCTGGACGGAGCATGTGATTGATATAACCGACCATATTACACCATCCAACCAGGTTAAAATTCGTTTCGAAGCTTCTGATCTGGGCGGTGGTTCGGTGGTCGAAGCCGGCATCGATGCGGTTTCCGCTATTATATTGGAATGCCAGGAGGTACCTGCCGGTACGATTGCGGGTACCGTGACGGACACTGGTGGCCCCGTATCCGGTGCGCAGGTTTTCGCCGATGACGGTTCGGGGAATGTCGGCTCGGATATTACCGCCATTAATGGTACATATTCTATGGCACTTCCAGTCAGTGCCTATGATCTGTCTTTTTCTCATCCGACTCACAGGGATACGGTCATATACAACGTGGCCGTGACCGATGGAGACACAACTATTGTCGATGTGGTTATGGAAGAGATGGGAATCCAAATCCCGACTCTGAATGAGTGGGGCATGCTGATTATGGCGTTATCTCTTCTGGCAGTCGGGTCGGCAGCGCTTGTGAAGAGAAGGAAACAACTACTCCAACAGCCTTTTAAATGAAATAACTATGAAAAAACGCTGACGCCCCGAAGAACGTTTTGATAACTTGACATCCCCGTTTAAAAATCATAAAAATGAAGACGGATTGTTGAAGAAACCGCGTTCACCTCTCTGGAACCGGGAGATTCCTGATGGACCTCGAGATTTTATCCAGAATTCAATTCGGCCTTACCATAAGTTTTCATTATATATTTCCTCCGCTCAGCATCGGCCTGAGCCTTATCCTGGTTTACGCGCAGGGAGCATATCTCAGAACAAAAAAACCTGTCTACCGTCAGATGATCCGTTTCTGGGTCAAGATTTTCGGGCTGGTTTTCGCTTTGGGTGTAGCCACGGGTATTGTAATGGAGTTTCAATTCGGAACCAACTGGGCGACATACTCGCGTTTTGTAGGAGACGTCTTCGGCAGCGCCCTGGCGGCCGAGGGAATCTTCGCCTTCTTTCTCGAATCGGGTTTTCTGGCGATTTTACTTTTCGGATGGGACAAGGTCAGCCCGAGGTTCTATTTCATATCGACTATTCTGGTAGCTTTCGGAGCTCATTTCTCGGCAATCTGGATCGTGGTTGCCAACTCCTGGCAACAGACGCCAACGGGTCATCGGATTGTCGAATTCGGCGGTTCTATGAGGGCGGAGATTGTCGATTTATGGCAGGTGGTTTTTAATCCATCTTTCCTGGATCGTATCAGTCATGTATTCATGGGAGCCTGGCAGGCCGGCGCGTTCTTTGTTCTTAGTGTCAGCGCCTTTTACCTGATCAAGGGGAGACATACCGACTTAGCCAAAAAATCGATGAAGGTAGCGCTTGTTATAGCAATATTCGCGTCGATTATGCAGCTTATTACCGGTCATGACAGCGCTGACACCGTGGCGGAGACGCAACCGGCGAAACTGGCAGCGTTTGAAGGACATTTCCCGGCTAACGCGCCCGCGGGATTATACCTGTTTGGCTGGGTGGATGAAGAGAGCGAGAAAACGTCCGGTCTGAAAGTACCCGGTCTTCTGAGCTTTCTGGTGCATTGGGATACCGATAAACCGATAACAGGTCTTCAGGCTTTCTCCCCGGAAGACCGGCCGCCCGTAAACCTGGTTTTTCAAAGTTATCATATAATGGTGGCTATCGGGATGCTATTAATATTAATCTCCCTGGTATCGGCGTTCAACTGGTGGCGGGACAGGCTTTTCACTGCAAGGTGGCTTTTAACCGTATTGGTTTTTTCGGTGTTGTTGCCGCAGATCGCCAATCAGCTGGGATGGTTCAGCGCCGAGGTGGGACGTCAGCCGTGGATCGTCTACGGATTATTACGGACAGAAGATGCATTGTCGGTGAGTGTCGGTTCCGGCCAGGTTATTACGTCGCTGGTCCTGTTCAGTATAATATACCTATTGTTGTTTGCGCTTTTTATATATCTGCTTAATGAGAAAATCCGGCATGGACCGGAAGAGGTGGTATCGGAAACTACGGGACCGCGGGCATGAGTTTCACTTTCGATTTGAATAATATCTGGTTTATGCTGATAGGCGTATTGTTTACCGGTTATGCCATACTCGACGGATTCGATCTCGGGGCCGGGGCTTTGCATCTTCTGGTTCGCGGCGATACCAATAGGCGAATAATCCTTAACGCCATCGGCCCGGTATGGGACGGCAACGAAGTATGGCTGGTAACCGGGGGTGGCGCCCTTTTCGCTGCGTTTCCGGAGGTTTATGCCACTTCTTTCAGCGGTTTTTATACGGCAATGGTGCTGCTGCTGGTTGGCCTGATTTTCCGCGCCGTTGCCATTGAATTTCGAAGCAAACAAAAGGAGACCTGGTGGCGTAATTTGTGGGATACCAGTTTCTGTGTCAGCAGTATTATCTCGGCGCTTCTGATCGGAGTGGCGTTGGGCAATATCGCCCGCGGTATTCCCCTGAACGCCGAGCATGAATTCGCGGGCAGTTTCCTCGGGCTTTTAAATCCCTATGCTTTGCTTATAGGCGTTACGACGGTGATGCTGTTTGTAATGCACGGCTCTATATATCTTGTCATGAAAACCGAAGGCGAACTTCATGACACGATCCGCCGCTGGGTAAATCCCGCCATCATTTATTTTGTGATTACATACATCGCCGCCACAATCGCCACCCTGGCATATATACCGCATATGGTTCAAAACCTGAAGACCGTACCCCTGTTATGGATACTACCTCTGCTCAACGCCCTCGCTATCGCCAATATACCGCGTGAAATTCATCATGGCCGCGATTTTCGGGCGTTTCTATCGTCATGTGCCTCCATGGCGGCGCTTCTGGCGCTTTTTGGCATAGGAACATGGCCCTATATGATATATTCGAAGCCGTTCGCCGAATACAGCCTGCATATCTATAATGCCGCCTCTTCGCCGGAAACTCTCAAGATTATGTTTACGATCGCGGTCCTGGGTATGCCGCTCGTGATTTCATACACCATAAGCATTTACTATATTTTCAGAGGTAAGGTGAAACTCGACGCCTCGAGCTATTAAATATAGAATAACATATATTATTAAATTGAAAAAATAACTGGCTTAAGCGTATTAGCCGTGCTTATTCGGTATGTTTATTAACTGCCGGCGGAAATCATTTTATTAGCAGCATTTTCCTGGTTTCGGAATAATCTTCAGTACGTAACCTGAGATAATATACACCCGACGTTGAACCCTCGGCGTCCCAGGTAACCCCGTGATAACCGGCCGGTTTTTCGCCCGATACCAGGACCTCATGCAGCCGCCCGAGAACGTCGAAAACTTCGATCTTTACAAAGCAGGGTTTATGCAAACCGTACTTTATGAAGGTCTGCGAATTGAAGGGGTTGGGGAAGTTCTGGTATAATGTGAATCTTTGAGGAAATCCGGTACGAAAATCGGTTTCGTCTATCCCGGTTGTACTATCCAAAACGACAATGGCTCCGTAAAGTGATATTACGTAAATAGGGTTCAGCAAAGTATCCGTAAATTCCTGCGATGTAAAATGCAGGGAAGAGGTACCGATATTTTCTCTCGCCCTGAATTTCATGGTAGCGAGAACCCCGGGACCGTTAGCGTACAGGCCGGATCCAAGAAGGCAGCTTAAAATATTATAACCGTCTTCGGTTTGGTTCCAGAAGAAAAACGTTGGTCCCATAGCGGGCAACAAAGGTCCTTCTATTACGTCGGTTAATTCAACCAGAGTTGTATCGAAACCGATCGACACGATATAGCAATGAATCCCGGCCAGATGAGAATTAACGGCGATATCAATCTGACTGGAATCGTTGACAGTTATAAATGTCGTATCGGGCTCGAAAAAGACGGAGCCGTATTGAGCCGTTACTCTCGCCGAGTAAAAAACGGATACGATAATTAAAAGATAAAATATCCGTACGCTTCTCAATTGATTTCCGTTTAAACCTTTCTATTTATTTGCCCCGGTTTTCAGGTTATTCGATCCTGAAAACCGAAGCACGTTTTCTATTTAATAAATCGCTATTTGATAAGCAACATTTTCCTGGTAGCGCTGAAACCGTTCGATTCCATTCTGTAGGTATAAATTCCGCTGGCGATCTCCTGTCCGGCGTTATTCCTGCCGTCCCAAATCTCAGAGTGATAGCCGGCCGGTTTATATTCATTCACAAGAGTGTACACTGCCTGGCCGCGTATATTGTAGATCTTTATGCTCACCATACCCGGTTCCGGTATCTGGTAAGATATTCGCGCCTGCATATTGAAGGGATTGGGATAATTTTGATTGAGACCGTATGCTACGGGCAATTCAGGAGTTAGGCGGTACTCCCATCCATTTCCTATGGCGGGAAGAGGATTGTTTTGTCCGTCTCGCATATCGATCATATCGAAGGATAACGACAGATCGTCTGTTTCCAGAATTCTGAATGTCAGTTCGGCTATCTGGCCGGAACCGCCTATGACAGCTTCGCCGCCCAACAAGACCAAACTTACGTCGATACTATTATCCATAGGCCTGCCATCGAAGAACACAGGGTAGCCTGAACCACGCAATTCATCGCTTTGAGTCACACCGAGAAACTCGAGTTTCAGGCCGGGATAGGGAATCGCAAAGTGAATCCCTTTGACTACGCCGGGATTGTTATTTAAATGAACCTGTACCGTAAACTCAGCTCCTATCAGCAATTCGTCCTGTGTGGTTAATGAAAGCCCCAAAGGACCGGTATTGTCGCCCTGTGCGAGTAACGGAACAACTTTGGATAGTGGTGCCACCTCGTTGAAATTTATGGCGAAGATTACCAGGTCCTCAAAGTTTATAGCATCATCGGTTGTCGGTATACCGAATGGGCTGCCATTGTCCGTGGGTCCGATATCAAACTGCGGCTCGTAATTGATATCGCCGTCGAAAGTCCAGTAGCAGTTGGAGAGAATCAGCAAATCCTGAAAATAAACCAAACCGTCATATGCGTTCAATCCACCTGATCCGGCTACGTCACCAAGCCAGTAGGAAGTTGCCCTTGCTCCCGTTGACGGTCCCGATATGTTTCCGGCGTTGTCCACGGTGAATGCGGCATAATGATATATATCCCTGGTCGAATTGGAAATGTCGTCCGTATCATCGTGCGATGTTCCCGTACCTGAATAGGCCGGATCAAAACTTACCGTATCGGAGGGGTAAACTCCCTCGGGATTGTCGTATTCCGGATAATCATGGCCGCCGGAGTACCAGTCGGATCTCATGATAACGGTATGATGAAAATCGGTCGGCGCGTTGGTCCAGCTTAATGTTATTTTGTTGTGACTCGGGGCCGCTGTCAGGGCCGTGGGAGCCGATGGCGCCGCGGTATCAACCGTAAACGACCAAGCCGTCGAATATGAGCTTTCGTTAAGAGCCTCATCCACCGCTTTTACATGCCAGTACCAGTCACCGTCCGCCAATGCGGGCATCGTATAAGTCGTATCGCTTAAATCCGTAACTTCGACCGCCCCGGTGAATCCGGCGTTATCCGCGTATTCAAGGGTATATGTATGTGCGCCGGAAGAGGAGTTCCAGGTTAACTCCGGCGTGTTGTCATTTGTAAAACTGCTATTTGCCGGTGAAACCAGGCCGGGAATTCCTGGGGGCACAGTGTCAACCGTAAACGACCACGATGCCGAGTAGGCGCTTTCGTTTAAGGCCTGGTCAACCGCCTTGACATGCCAGTACCAGTCTCCGTCTGCCAATGTAGGGGTCGTATATGTCGTACCGCTTAGATCCGCTACTTCGACCGCTCCCGTAAAGCCGGGATTATCGGCGTACTCAAGGGTATAAGTATATGCCCCTGCCGACGCGTTCCAGGTTAGCTCGGGCGTGTTATCATTTATAGAACCGCCGTTTGCCGGCGAAACCAGGGTGGGAATGGCGGGCGCGTCGGTATCGACCGTGAACGACCAATCTGTCGAGAAGGCGCTTTCGTTAAGGGCCAGATCAATCGCTTTGACATGCCAGTACCATTGACCCTGGGCTAGAGTCGGAAGCGTATATATGGTATCCGTGAGGCCGCTTACTTCAATCGCCCCGGTAAATCCGGAATTATCTGCATATTCAAGAGTGTAAGAAACAGCGTCGGTAGCCCTGTTCCAGACCAACTCCGGAGTGACATCGCTCGTATAGCTTCCATCAGTCGGCGAAACGAGCAGGGGTACCGACGGGGGAGTACAGTCGATTTCAATTGTGGCTCCCACGGTCGTGTGCGCGATGTTCTGGTTTAAGGTATCTCTCAGATCCGATCTTTCAAAGGTAAGACCGGTTGAGGCGATCTCATTTTCTGCCGTAAAGGTGATCCCCACCACCGTATCAGGCCCATCAAATAAATCCCCCGAACCCAGAATGGCGATATTGATTACCAGCGAATCATTGGGATTATCAATTACGAAAAACAGCTGGTCGTCCGAGTCAAGGCCGGATCCCTTGAATACCGTACCCGCGGTCGTGTAGGTCGAATCGAAGCCTATTTTGATGTCAAACGCTTTGACATCCAGAATATCCCCATCGCTGTAAATCCACAGAGTGTCGACATCGGTGCATCTATCCAGTTGCGTTCCGGGTAGAATCGACATGACCTGCGAAAATGCCGAACCTGCCTGGAAAATCAGGCAGGCAAACAGAATCGCTAAAATCCTCCCGGTAAAATAACGATTTCTCTTAAGCCCCATTTTTCTCTCCTTTATTTGACTTAATGAATTTTACTTAGCCTATTTCAGGAACATTTTTACCTATTTTATTTTCTATCAATAACTTATCATCAGCCTTATACTTACATTGCCTAAAATGATTCTAAATATGTAAATATATTTTATATTTACCCACCGCGATTTGTCTTCTAAGTTAGATTCCTGAGTTTTTTTTCATTAATAATTATCAATCGCAATATAATGTCTTTTTAACGGTTGTCAACACTTTTTTACATAATAGCGCCCACACAACTCAAAATATAGCAAGAGGTTACTTAAAGGGCGCTTTAATTCAGGGCCATTTGGACGATTGCGTTATAATGACGGGCCTATTATTTTACCACAACGGCATTATATTTATCGCTGAAGTGCGAATTTCATGGCGATTGGCGGATGCTAAATAGGGTGAATACTATTGTGTGAAAATGCCAGAGGTTAAGGCAATAATGAAATATGGCTATATCCGGGCAAAACCGCGGAATCTTAGGGGAATACGCCCGCGAGACCATTTCGGTTCTACGGCTAAAACCTGAAATAGTGGACTGTATAAGTCTACTATCATTTTTTTCTTTTAAAAAAACGCAATTTTGCTGATATTTATACGATAAAGAGATTCTTCGGATGTTTTTTCAGAAAGATTCGGAATGCTGGAATAAAAGGAGGAGTTTTGAGAATAAGGTTAATAAGATTCGGCTTTGTTGCTTTGATCAGCATGGCTTTAAGCGGACTCGGGTATTCCGCGCAGATTGTAACGTTTGATAATTCTTCTTCCGGAGTAACTCTTTTAAATCAGGATCGGGACGGCCTTACATTAAGCCTGAGCATAGGGTCAATCCATCTGGATACTATCTCGATTACGGAGGGTACATTTGCAGTTATGACTATAGACGGTTTTACCCGTTCGCATAATATTGGCGAGCCGAATCTTCCAGTGATCAATAAGCTCATTTCGAAACCTTTCGGGTGTGAGTTGCGTTCTGACATTGTGGATTATGAGGTTGAAGAAATAGATTTGGACGACTATGATATTACGGCGCCGATAATACCCGTTCAGCCCTCTCTTTCGAAATCCCGGAATCCGGATGATGTGAGTTTTGAGTATAAAGAAGAAGTATATAATAAATCCGGCTATTACCGGCTGCCTCTGGTTTCGTCATCCGACGTCGGCGTTATGAGATCGCTCAGGCTGGGAATGGTCTCAATCGCGCCGATCGAATATAATCCCGCTGAAAATAAGTTACGGATTTATAAAAATATGACGGTGCGGGTGGAGTTTCTTCATCCCGACTGGGAAACCACCGCTGACATTAGAACAAAGTGCTACTCGCCTTTCTTCGAGGTTGTATACAATCAAATTATCAACTACGAACCGTTACCTCCGAGCATCCTTGCCGATCTGGTGACATACCCGGTTAAATATTTAATAATCGCCGATCGCATGTTTGAATCCCAGCTGCAGCCGTTTATTGAATGGAAAACCCAAAAAGGTTTTAATGTGATCGTAGCCTACACCGATGATATCGGCTACAGCAATACCGCGATTCGAAGTTATATACAGAGCGTTTATAATGACAGCAATCCGCCGACGGACCCCAGGCCATCGTTCGTGCTTCTGGTCGGCGACGATCAGCAGATACCGGCGTTTTCGTACGGCAGCCATATTTCCGATCTTGATTTCTGTGAATTCACCGGCGACCATAACCCCGAAATTTACTATGGTCGTTTCTCCGCCCAGAGCCCTTCATTGCTGCAACCCCAGATAGATAAGACGCTGGAATACGAACAGTTCACCATGCCCGATCCCGGCTATATGGGTAATGTAACCATGATAGCCGGCGTTGACGCTACTTACGCTCCTACCCACGGTAACGGCCAGATTAATTACGGAGTCAATCTATATTTCAATTCTCCACATGGAATCTACTCCAATACCTGGCTTTATCCGCAATCGGACCAGTCCGGCGCCTCCGCTGCCATTATCCAGACCGTTAACGACGGAGTCGGTTTTATCAATTATACGGCTCATGGTTCTCATAGCGGATGGGGTAATCCTGCCTTTTCATCCTCTCAAGTTAACGGATTGACAAATGCGCATAAATACCCCCTTGCCGTAGGGAATTGCTGTCTCACCAATACCTTCGGGGACGATTATTCGACTCCCTGTGTCGGCGAGGTCTGGCTTCAGGCCGACAGCAAGGGCGCCATCGGTTATATCGGGGGCTCCAATAGCACCTACTGGGATGAGGACTACTGGTGGGGTGTGGGATACGGCCCCGTAATCGGCAACGGCCCTACGTATGAGCAAACCGGACTTGGAGTTTATGACGGCGTTTTCCATGATCACGGGGAGCCGGTGTCCGATCATTATGTGGTTAACGACGCTTTGATTTTCTGCGGCAACCTCGCCGTCCAGGAATCGGGCAGTATCCGAATTGATTATTACTGGGAGATCTACCATTTAATGGGAGATCCGTCGGTTATGACTTATCTCGGAGTTCCGTCGGTCAATAATGTTCAGCATACTGGAGTGATCGTCCTTGCCGACGATAGTTTTTCAGTGCAGGCTGATGTAGCCTCGTATGTCGGATTATCCAAAGATGGAGTCCTTCATGGGGCGGCGTATATCGGTGAATCGGGTATGGTCGATATGGATATAGCTCCGTTTACGGTTCCCGGGACCGCCGATTTGATCGTTACCGGTCAAAATAAACAGCCATATATCACGACGATTCAGATCATCGCGCCGTCCGGTCCCTACGTGATTTATGATTCCTGCGACGTAAATGATCCCACCGGCAACAATAACGGCCTGATAGATTTTGGCGAGAGTATTCTTCTCGATATGCAACTGAAAAATGTGGGGCCGGATACGGCTTACAGCGTGGAGGCTGTTCTATCGACGGCAGATCAGTATGTTACAGTGACAGACTCGTATGAAGCTTATGGCAATATCAATGGCGATTTCGGCGTAATAAATATCAATAACGCTTTTTCCTTCGATGTCTCAGTCAGCGCTCCCGATCAACATGTCATCCCATTCGACGTTCAAATTACCGGCGCGAACATGGATACGCTTGCAGGGAATTTCAGCCTCATTGCCCATGCCCCCGATCTGAATTTTATCGCCTATGCCATAAATGATGAAACCGGCAACAACAACGGTATTCTCGACGCGGGGGAGACTGCGGAATTAATCGTATCGTTGGCAAACGACGGTTCCGGGGACGCGGCCTCCGTGGTCGGGGTCTTAAGCGAGAATGATGATTTTGTAAATATCACCGATTCCAATGGATCGTTCGGGGATATAAATGCCGGGGTCACCGGCCAGAATACAATGGATGTATTTAACGTAACGGCTGACAGCCTGTTTCCGCAGGGACATAATGTCCTGTTCGATCTCGATCTGAGCGCTACGGGGGGGTATACAGCGGATATGCAGTTTATTTTAACCACCGCCGAATCTTTTGAATATAGTAATGGTGGATATGCCGGTAGCGGAAGCTGGCAATGGGGCGAGCCGACATATGGACCGCCCGGCGCGCATTTCGGCGTCAATGTCTGGGGCGTGAATTTAAGCGGCGACTATTCGGATAATATCGACGACAATCTCATAAGTACCGCATTTTTCATCCATTCCCCCGATGCAGTATTAGAATTTTATCACTGGTATGATACCGAGGACGGTTATGACGGGGGCAATGTATCGATCTCCACCAACGGAGGATCGTCATGGGAGCTTATCAATCCCCTGGGCAGTTATCCCGATCAATCGGTAAACGCCCTTGGCGAGCCCGGTTATACCGGCACAAGCAACGGGTGGGTGCCGGCTCAATTCAGTCTCTACGACTATATAAATAGATCCGTTATTTTCAGGTGGCGGTTCGCTTCGGATTATACCGTGACCGCTCCCGGCTGGTATATCGATGACGTGGCCGTTACCAATAATATTCCTCAACCGCCTCCCAGTATCGCCTATGATCCAACCTTCTTTGGTGTTTCTATCGAGCCCGGCTCGACCGCTACGAGGACACTTGAGATATATAACAACGGCATCGGTCCGCTTTATTATAATCTTAATTCCTCAACAGATGATCCGGTAATAAATATATCCGGAAAACCAGGTTTTGTGGCTGAAAAAGAACGTGATATTGCACCGATAGGATTGCTAACAATATTGGAAAAATCCGGATTATCGCAGGAGCCTATCTATCCGCCTGTAATTCTGGGACAGGGCGGCCCTGATGCTTTTGGTCACA
>CBFCYP010000085.1:0-13858 GCA_965602185.1 uncultured bacterium | reverse complement strand
ATGATTAATTTAGACGGTCTCACGATACCATACCCTTTGCTTACAATCATAATAACAAATTTCTGCTCAAAAACAATCCGGAAATTGTGGCTCTTCCCACCCGCTGGGTGGGGCACCAAGCCGGACTCCTCGCGATGACGATTGCTATATTGTGGCTCCGGCGTCGGGTTTGGGGAGAAATCAAAACCCGACCTACGGCGCCGCTTCCTCCGCGAGGATGCTGAATAAAAGATCATCGTACATTTTACCCTCGAGCTCGTGATGCTGCCGGAGTCTTCCGTCCTGTTTGAATCCCAGCTTTTTTAAAAGGGCGATGGAGGCCTCGTTATACTCGCCGGTTTGAGCCATGACCTTATTTATCCCCAGTTCTTTGAAAATATATCTTATCAATATTCTCACGGCCCCGGAAGCGTATCCTTTCCGCCTGAATTCGGGGGCGATCAAAAAACCGATCTCGACCGATCTGTTACGCGTGTTCAGATCGAAATAGGTAACGCGTCCCAGGAGGCTGTTATCGCTTACGAGGCGTATGGCGTAATCGCGCAGGCTTTCGCTGTTTTTGCGTTCACGATACCTTAATATTATCTCCTCTTCGGACAGGTCTCCTATCGGCCGGCAGGTCAGACGTTCGGGATCGGACGCCAGAAACCATCTATGTAATATTATGGCGTCGAAATCATTCATGTTGTCGAGGCAGACTATTGACGAGCGTAGAGATTCGGACATATCGGTCATAATTGATATAATTTCGGCGCTAAATTAATACGCCGTCCTGCCAGCCGAGCTTTAGCAGCTTTATTTTATTTGGATCGCTCACGCCCAGCCCGTGCCTGATATCCGCGTAAGCTATATGATGGGGCGGCGGTTTCATGGGACGGTATTCGCCGAAATATTGTTCTCTCCTGGCCTCAATAATTCTCAGCCCCGTGGCGTCCACCGCCACCGGATCGGTTCCCACGAGCAATCCCTTATAATTCCAGAGATACTTGCTGTCAAAATGGTGGGCCCCGACACCATGGAAAAGGGGAGTCAGTACGACAAGAATATTGAGCCTGGTTTTGCCTTTTAGCATAGGCTTTTCCCACAACTTAGCCAGATCGGCGCAGGAATTATCATGGTAATCGTCAGGTCGAGGAGTAAACATAATGTAATTTTTCAACAGACTTCCCACTCCGGACCAGTGATGAGTCCTGAAAGGCCTGACATTTATAAGGGCGGTAGAGTTTTTGAAAACATCGTTGTATAGCACACCCCTGTCGTCTATCGCTATTTTGTCCTCGGGAACCCCGGCTTCCATAACCCGTGATTTTATCGCCTGTTCCAACTCCGCGGGAGTGGGAAGCGGCCCCCATTCGTTGCTTTTTATTCCGACTATATCGTCCGGCCTGATGATCTTCTTCCATGCCTCCTGAGAATTCTCTGCTTCAAACAGAGCGGATATCGCTTCATCCAGCATGCGGCTGAGTATCTCGGCGTTGACGTTCCCCTCGGTATCCAGGACGTTTTCATCGCGTATCAGAACCACCCTGGTTTTCGGGACTATATCATCCGCAAGCGAGATATCAAACGGCATTCCAAAAGCCGCCGCCATCCCGGCGAGGCTGGCGCCCTTGATAAAATCGCGGCGGGTTACGCCACCATTGTCGGTTTTTTCGGTTCTTTTAACCATCTCCCGTCCTCGATATTTTTTCTTTAACATTATTTACCAGCAAATTTGCCGTTTTTTCATCCGGGGCATCGAACGCCGCGATAAAATAACGGCCCATATTCAGAGCCTTTACCCATTTGCCCTTTTCAACCTCAGCGATTCCCGATTCGTTGGCCTCGGGGATATACTTTAAAAGAAAACTATCGAAAGATTCTCCGGCCATTCCGGTTTCGGGATATTCGACGCAGAGCAAAGTCGTCCTGCCCGGCTTATAATTGGCCAAAACCGCTTCGGTGCTATCGCTCAGATTTAAGATGTTTTCCTCGGAGAGAAAGTAATGATAGTTTAATGAGGTTTGCTTATGGAAATAAATCACACTCGATTCGGTGAGATTTTCTTCAGGCAAAACATTCAATATATCAGGTTTTTTTGAGTCACCGGCAATTTTGCTTTCAATTTCCTTACCGATGGCGATTATAGCATCGTTGATATCTTCAGATTGTCTACCCGAATAAACACAGATAAAATACCTGTTTTTCCAGAAACAGAGAAATCCGTCACGGTATTCCGAGCCGCCTCCGATTCCGATATCGTTACCCTCGCGGGAATGGCTGAAAACGCCGAACGCGTCCTGGGATGTCCCCATGTCGAAAAGCTCGACGGTGATTTCGGCCGAATCGGGCCCCAGGAGTTTTTTCACCGCCACGTCTTTAAAACCGTACATCAGATAGACTTCCCCGGCGCCATTGATATAATCGAAAATCGTCTCACGATTATAGCTCTGCATGCTACCGACGGTTTTCCAGCCGCCGGATTCATCCGGAATTAGTTTCGCAAGTTCCATCGCGTTACCATCCTTATCGGTCTCACCGCAATTTATAATCAATAGCGGAAATAACAAAACAAATAGATACCGCAGTAGTCTTAAGCTTTTAAGACAGTTTTTCATTTTATTCAATTCAGGCATTATGCAATAATTCTCATATTATTCAAGCAGTTCCAGCGAAATTCTTTT
The DNA here is from genome assembly GCA_965602185.1 of uncultured bacterium. Classification (GTDB taxonomy): domain Bacteria; phylum Zixibacteria; class MSB-5A5; order UBA10806; family UBA10806. The sequence continues at coordinate 11,195 of CBFCYP010000085.1, read as the reverse complement.
CCTTTCCAGATCGATGTCGATCACTTTGACTTTTACCTTCTGACCGATTTTGACCACTTCCGAGACATTTTCCACGTATCTTTTCCCCATCCTGCTTTTATGCACCAGTCCGTCCTGGTGCACACCCACGTCCACGAACGCCCCGAAGGCGGTAACATTTGTTACAATGCCGGGTAATACCATGCCCGGTTTAAGGTCCTCGATGCTGTTTACCCTGTCATCGTATCTGAACGGTACGAATTCGGGACGGGGATCACGGCCCGGCCTCGCCAATTCTTCCATAATATCCTTTAAGGTTGGCAAACCGACGGTATCTGTAACATATTTGTTCAAGTCGATTTTTTTGCGCAGGCTTGTATCTTTTATGAGTTCCTTTACGGTGCAGCCTAAATCGGCAGCCATGGCTTTCACAATAGAATAGCTTTCCGGATGCACCGCGCTGGAATCGAGAGGATTATCGGCGCCTGCGATTCTTAAAAAACCGGCCGCCTGCTCGAATGCCTTGGGGCCGAGCCGGGTGACCTTCTTTAAATCCTCTCGCGATTTGAATGAACCTTTTTCGTCTCGATATTTGACTATATTGGCGGCCAGCTGCGGACCCAGTCCTGAAACATAGGTAAGCAGCTGCTTGCTGGCGGTATTGATCTCAACGCCCACCGAATTGACACAGCTCATAACGGTGTCATCCAGACCCCGTTTTAATGCCGATTGATCCACATCATGCTGATATTGCCCCACGCCAATCGATTTCGGTTCTATTTTCACCAGCTCAGCCAGGGGATCCATCAATCGCCGCCCGATAGATACCGCGCCCCTCACGGTAACGTCGCAATCGGGAAATTCCTCCCTGGCGACCTCCGAGGCCGAATAGACCGAGGCCCCGGATTCGTTCACCATAATAATTGATATATCATCGGGAAGACCGATGGCGCTAAGAAAAACCTCCGTTTCCCGGCCCGCCGTACCGTTGCCGACCGCAATTACGATTACAGAAAATTTTCCGCAAAGTTTTTCTATTTCCTTCTGCGCGGCCAGACGTTTATCCTCATTATCATTGTGTGGGAATATGGCTGTATGGTGCAGTAGCCTGCCCTGGTTATCCAGACATACAACCTTGCATCCGGTCCGAAAACCGGGATCTATGGCCATGATCTTTTTCCCTCCCAGCGGCGGCGCCATGAGGAGTTCTCTCAGATTTACCGAAAATATCCTTATGGCGTCTATGTCGGCTTTCAGTTTTGATTCGGAGCGGAATTCGTTCTCGATGGATGGTTCCATCAACCTTTTGTAGCTGTCTTCTACCGTAAGTCTGACTTGCTGGGAAGCGGGATTGTCTCCGTCGACGAAAAAATCGAAAAGAATATACAAAGCGTCCTCTTCCGGCGGAGCGATTTTGAGGTTTAAGATCGATTCGTTCTCCCCGCGCCGCATGGCCAGGATTCTATGGGATGGAACTTTATTCAACGGCTCTTCCCAATCGAAGTAATCGGAGAATTTCGCGCCCTCTTCTTCTTTGCCCTGGATAATTTTTGATTTGATGGCCGCCTTGCTTGAGAAAAGCTCCCTTATCAACGCCCTGGCGTCGGCGTCCTCGTTAACCCATTCGGCGATAATATCGCGCGCCCCAGCGAGGGCATCATCGACAGTCTCAACACCTTTTTCCTTATCGATATATTTCTCTGCCTCAGCTTCAGGATCGATATCCTCCTGCTCAAAGATTAGCTCCGCCAGCGGCTCCAGCCCTTTCTCGCGGGCGATAGTGGCCCGGGTACGTTTTTTGGGTTTGTAGGGAAGGTAGATATCCTCCAGCTCCGACATGGTTTCCGCGTTATCGATACGCTCCCGGAGCTCGTCGGTCATCAATTCCCTTTCTTCCAACGATTTGATTATCGCGGCGCGACGTTTTTCCAGTTCTCTGAGTTTAGAAATCCTATCCCGGATTTTTGTGATAATAACCTCGTCAAGCTCGCCGGTTGCTTCTTTCCTGTATCGTGCTATAAAGGGAACGGTGGCGTCTTCATCGAGAAGTCTTACGGTTGCGGCCGCTTGACCGGGAGATATATTCAATTCCGCCGCTATTTTCTTGAGATGGGCGATCTCTTTCTTATCATCAGCGAGTTTGTTCATAATACTAAATATATCAATAACGCGAAAAATAAAAATATAAATTATCCAACCGATCGCCGCCAATTAAAGATTAATGTAGTCCATTTAAGAATATATAAAAAGGAATCTCTATTGCGATTTGTATGTTTTATGGTTATATAAGGTGTAAATTAGAATGAAAAATTGATTCTTAATACAATAGCGGAGGAAATCAAAATGGGCCGAATGACCCGAAGACAGTTCCTTTAAACAGGGGCCAAAGGGGTTGTGATTGCGAGTATCCCCGGAATATTCAATTTCGATCCCGCGGCCGCATTCGCCGCTCCCATGGAGGATATCGTGAATCTGAATGAATATTACATGCATTTCGGCGTGGATGAGAAAATCGTTCTGGATGTCATGCAAACCGCCCTCGACCGTGGTGGAGACTACTGCGACATTTACTTTCAGCACAGCATAGCCAACACGGTTGGTTTGGAAGACAACGCCGTCAACAGGGCGTATGCGAACGTAGATTTTGGAGTCGGGATAAGGGTAGTCTCCGGCGATCAGACCGGTTATTCGTTTACGGAGGAGATTACACCCCAAGCCATGAAACTGGCCGCCGCCACCGCGGCAAACATCGCCAATAGGAACAAAACTGTTGCGCCGGTGGAATTGGAGCATAAAACCATTCCCAATTATTACCCGATCAAGACCTTGTGGGATGATGTTAAAATCGACCGGAAAATCCCGTACCTTCAGAACATAAACGAAAAGGTTTTTGCCAAGGATTCCAGGATCATCAAATCCCGTATCCGCTTCAGCGATTCCAGCTCATATGTATTAATTGCCAATTCGGAAGGTAAAACCGTATGCGATTATCGTCCCATGACCTCACTTAGAGTTTCATGCACCGCCGAGCAAAATGGCCAGCGCGAAACCAACGGATACAGCCTTGCGGCCAGGAATGGGATTGAGTTTTTCACGCCGGAAAATGTTGACCGTCTCGCGGATGAATCCGTCAGGCGCACAATCGATCTTTTCGAGGCGGTGAAACCGGAGGCCGGCGAAATGGAGGTTGTGCTTGCTCCCGGAAGCTCCGGGATCCTTCTTCACGAGGCCATCGGACACGGAATGGAAGCAGATTTCAACAGAAAAAATATTTCTATATTCGCCGATAAGATCAATAAGCCGGTAGCCCCGGAATTCGTCACCATCGTTGATAACGGTACCAATCTTAATATCCGCGGCTCCCTTAACATCGACGATGAAGGAAATGACACCGAGGAGACTTATCTGGTTCAGGACGGTATTCTTACAACATATTTACACGATAGAATCAGCGCTAAACACTACAAAGCGAGGCATACCGGCAACGGCCGCCGGGAATCCTTCCGATACGCGCCCATGCCCAGGATGAGAAACACATATATGCTTCCGGGACCGCATACGCCCGAAGAGATCATCAAAAGCGTCAAAAAAGGGCTTTACGCCGAAACCTTCACCAACGGCCAGGTGTTCATCGGCGCGGGAGATTTTACATTCTACGTGAAGTCAGGCAACCTGATTGAGGATGGAAAATTAACCAGGCCCGTAAAGGATATCAATATAATCGGCAACGGCCCGGAGGTCCTGGCGAATATCGTGATGGTCGGCGATGACCTCAAGCTGGCTGAGGGGGGATGGACCTGCGGCAAGGACGGCCAAGGCGTTCCGGTTTCGCAAGGCCTTCCTACCGTAAAAGTCTCCTCCATCACGGTTGGCGGCGTATCCTGATAACGATTATAAGAAAAGGTATCGAAAATGAACAATAAAGAAAAACTCGAACTCGCTCACTGGGCGGTTAAACAGGCTAAGTCGCACGGCGCGGATGAGGTATCGGTAAACGTAGCACAGAGTAGAAATGTCGATGTCGAGTATCGTGACGGTCAACTCGATAAGCTCAAAGAATCTACTCAAAACGCCATGGATATTTCTATTTACGACGATAATCGTTACTCCAGCCATGGTACCAACGATCTGCGCAAAGGATCTTTGGAAAAATTCATCTCCGAGGCGGTGGCAATGACCAAATACCTGAACGAGGATCTTCACCGCAAACTGCCCGATCCGAAATTTTACAGCGATCAAAAAGATATGGACCTTAAATTATTCGATTCATCTTATGAAAATGTTACCTCCGAACAGCGGGTGAAAATTTCCAAAGAGATCGAGTCAATTGCCAAAGCACAAAGCGATAAAATTCTCTCCTGCACTTCAGGATATTCCGACAGTTTCTCGGAATCGGTTAAAGTGAACAGCAACGGTTTCGAGGGGGAATCTACCAGGACCGCTTTCTCGGCAGGCGCGGAAGTTACTGTCGACGATGGCCGGGGCGGCCGGCCGCAGGACTGGAACTGGGCAACGGTGCGGTTTTTCAAAGATATGCCGGATCTGGAATTCCTGGGCAAAGTGGCGGTAGAGCGGGCCCTGGATAAGATCGGACAGGATAAGATGAAATCCGAGAAATTCGATATGATCGTGGAAAACCGCTCCTCGGGAAGGCTCTTCTATTCATTGTACGGCCCCATGAGGGCCAGCTCACTCCAGCAAAAAAGCTCGTTTCTGGAAGGTAAACTCGGCGAGAAGATAGCGTCCGAGAAATTAACCCTCATTGACGATCCTTTTATTATCAACGGTCTGGGATCGCGCCTGTATGACGGCGAGGGGATGGCCACCAGAAAGCGGGTGAAAATCGATAAGGGTGTTCTGAAAGAATATTATATCGATAATTATTACGGCAATAAACTGGGCATGGAACCCAACTCCGGCTCAACCACCAATATCACACCGGAATACGGCACCAAATCGCTGGATGATCTCGTGAAGGGTGTGAAAAAAGGGATACTTATAAAGAATTTCATCGGCGGCAACTCCAACTCCACCACCGGCGATTTCTCGTTTGGTATAATCGGGCATTATGTCGAAAACGGCAAAATTGTAAAGCCGGTAAACGAGATGAACATATCCGGCAACATGAACGAATTCTGGAACCGGCTGGCCGAGGTCGGCAACGATCCCTATATCTACTCATCGTGGCGGTTTCCCAGCCTCTATTTCACCGACGTGCAGTTCAGCGGGATATAGGCATATGTCGGGTTTGTGAAGTAATCAAACCCAACCTGCTGCTTGCTGACCTGATCTCCGGGCATAAGCGTCAGGAAAGGTTCCTGACGCCGCAACATTTGCCCTTCCTCTGTCATGCCGGACGTGGTCCGGCATCCATAATGGCCCGCCCTCATAGATTCCTGCTTCCGCAGGAATAACAAGAAGGTGTTATTCCTCATGATGGAGTCTCGCGACATCATGAGGGCATTATGACAGCGTCAGTCCCGCCTTTGGCGGGACATCCTGACGCATAACGATTAATTTAAATAAACCGCTTCGACCAGGTTGATGCCTCTCGACTTGACCTCGTATACGGGGAACTCCTGGCTGTAGATCACCCCGCCGCCGGAGCCGATGAACTCCACCCGGAGGTCGTAAACTCCCGGTTCCAGTTCGAAATCGCCCACATAGATTCTGCCCGGAAGAAGCTGCGAGCACCTGAGGTCGGCGTTTTCGGTGATATCGACGCCGACGTCGATGGCTGCTTTCTTCAGCCATCCCTCCAGCCCGCCGGTGTCGACTTTCTGTTTGGCTTCATGGGTCACCAGCCCTTTGAACACCGCCCGTGCGATGGTGCGGAAATAAATCATCGATTTTTTGGCCTGGAAGGTCTCCTCCGCCACCACGGAGACATCCTCGATTAGCTGAAGGTCGCCGACGACCTTTGAATCGGCTAAAAACCTTATTCCGTAAACTATACTTTCGCGGGAGGCCACCTTCGGCAGCGCGAATTTGAAATAGTAATCGGCTTTTACCGGCAACGGCAGATGCCCGTACTCGGAATCTTTCTTTTCGCCGTCGGTATATAGCACCTGCACCAGGCCCAAGTCCTTATCGGTCCTAATCCTTAGATTCACCGCCTCTTTAACCGGCGAGAGGCCTGCTAGAGCGACCACATTAACAATCGTATTACCCTTAGATTCCGGCACATACTTCACATCCGGCATGGGGAAATTGTAGATGAACGGCTGTTCGTTAAAAGCCCTGACCATATAATCGTAATCGATCCGGGCATCGTCCATCTTGCCGTCAGCGGCGTACATATGCATGCTGAGATATCTGGCGAAGGCATCGTTGTTGAAGCGCACCTTCGCGAGATCGTAATTGATTTTTACTTCAGCGGTATCATCTTCAACGCCATTTTGGAGCGACTTCGCGGCGTCGCCGTATTTTCGATCCAACACCTCGAGTTTCAGGTTGGCCCGCTTTACCTCCACAAAAGCGTCGTCAAACATCCCCAAAGAAAGGTAGTTTAACGTTTTCAGTAGGTTGGTATACAGTACTTCGTAATCCTCGCCGGAGTATTCCAGGACGTTGTCGTTTAGAAGAACCGACGTGGCCGCCCTGGAGACGCTTTTGGTAAAAAGCTCATCGGCGGCGTCCTCGGCCAGGGTCAACTTCACATTGCTGGTATCGAACAGGGTCGCGTAATGAGCCGCGAAACCGGAGTCGAGGTAATACAACAGCCGGTCTTTATTGCTGAATTTGTTTTTTTCCCTGGCCGATTCAATTTTTCGGTAGGCCGCGTCATAGTTCTGAGATTGAATATCGGCGGTAATGGGCTCGTAGAATTTCTTCCGGGTGGCGACGCTGCTGCAGGAGACGGCAGTAAATATCAATACCGCCGCCACCAGCAGTCTGCTATGGCCGGTGAAACCGATGCCCTTGCGCCACTTGAAAATCATGGGATCTATTCAGGGACCGAAAATCGGCATTACCACTTTTTGCCGGCTTTGGTTATTTCCTTCTTTATCTTTTTGGTGCCGATCCAGGCTTTTTCATTGGTCTCTATATGAATCAACTCCAGGTCGGTCTGGTAGTACATGATACGTGTTCCCCCCAGCTGGTCCTCAATAGTATTTATGCCGCCGTAAAGCAGATAATCAGCTCCCGTTTCCTGGGCGAGCCGCTTGGCTGTCTCCAGGGACGCGAATTCCTGCTGGTCCATGCGCTCGTCGCGTATTTCCCCACGCTGTTCCCGGCTGGCCACGAATTTCACTTTACCGGAATTTATCAACTCCCGCTCGAAATCCTTGGTAAAGGTTTCGGTATTTATATGTTCCGAGCTGCGATTGCGTATAGTACCCACGGTCACCACCGGCTTCCTGCCTTCCGCCGCGGCAAAATCGGTCACCCACACCCGGGTAAGACAATCGGATATCATCTCCTCCGCCACCAGACGGGAGTCGGTGTCGTTCCATCTGCCGCTCAAATCCGTAACGGTATCGGTTTCCAGACGGGTAACCTTTCGCTGGCCGCACCCTATGGCGACTGCCAGCGCTAATAAGACCACTAAAATCCTCTTCACAGTTTCCTCCTTTATTTCGATTTGATCGATTCTATTTTATCCGGTTTCTCAGATTTTGTTTCCGACGAGCATTCGGACCGCGTATTAAAAGATTCCTGACAGATCGTCTCCGGCATATCATAAAATTAGGATGACTGCCGGTATTATCAGTCATCGCGCAAGTATACCTGCCATTCGATATTATCGTCAAGTTAAAATTAATTCTGTGATAAAACAGATGTATTTAAAATTCGGACGGCCGCTATTAAAAACAGGCGGGATGGCCTTTTTCCGGCATCCCGCCCTCATCTTTACTTCGATCTCGCGAGCATTACTTTAAATTAATTTTTTTCTTCCCCGCAGGTTGCTCCATCTCTTTGCCGGTCTTAAAAATCGCGTTATCCTCGGACCCGGAAATTCCCATAAACGATATCGGGGGACAATCCTGGCAGGGTTCCGGAGCCGCGCCCCCTTTGAAAAAGGCTACACCGTAGGTTACATCCAGGCCGTTATAAGAGCAGCTGTTGTTAACGTCGCCGGCAACATACCAGATATCCCCGGGAGCGCATTCGCACTCAAACGGCGGCGCCGCGCCGCCCTTGAAAAAGGATACCGAGTACGTTACATCCAATCCATTGTAATCCCCGCTGTTGTTGACATCGCCGACAACATACTCACATCCGCCCGAACGGACATTGACATTAACAGGGACATTACCGGTGAGATGATTGTTGTCGTTGCTGACGAAATTCAGGGTTTCAGAATAATCCCCCGGAGTCAGGGTTGTGGCGTTAATCGTAACATCAAAATCCATGCTGTCGCCGGCCGCGATATTATTCAATCCGGTGTAGCACTCAATCCAACCGGCAGAGGGAGTGAAAGTAACCTCCAGGTTACTCATTCCTATGTTGTAAATTTTCATAGTGTTTACGGATTGTTCTCCCTGACGGACACTGTCGATTATGGCGGATGGCACCATTAGAATTTCAGGGTCGTTTCCGGAGCCCTGCGAATATCCCTTCAACTCTATATCATCGATATTCCAGCCGCAATATTGCCAGGCATAATCTGTGGTCCCCAACCCGAATCTGATTCTAAAATTAGAGTTGCCGTCGGCTATAGAGGAGACGTCATAATATTGCTCATTCCAGGAATTTTCATTTATGGTCGCATCATTTTCAAATAAAGGTATCCACGATGAACCGTTGAACGCTTGAAAATAGGCGTGATCGTAATTATCTTGCTCCACGCCCAGCCATCTGTAAAACCTCAATTCCACGCCGGTGAAATTCGAGCAGTCGATGGTGGGCGATGTAGCCCAGTAGGTCGAACTGATGCTGGAGTTGTAATCGCCTCCCGTTCCGGGGGTAAGGTCGTTGCCCAGGACTTTGTTGTCGGTTGTCGGGCTGTGGTCCTGGGAGGGATCGGGATTTCCATAATTGTCGCCACCGACACCTCCGGTCGCCTGACCGATAGTCCATTCGGCGGAACCTCCCAGCCCGGTCCAGCCCAGGTTCGATGAAAAATCGTCATAATAAATGACAGCCCGATCGCCGATTAATATGTCGAAACCTACATTCTCGGCGTATCCGCGATCCCCGGCCACCGCCAGATTAAACGATACGCTGTAGCCGGACGGACAATTCCCCATGGCATAGGCCAAAAATACATCGGACGAGTTGTCTCTCGTTCCTCCATTGGGCGAAATCTCTCCGAAAACGCTGAAATCATCGACAATTCCAACATAGGGATCGGACTCGGAGAGTACCGCGGAGATTCCGTCAGCCTGGCCGGTTCCCGAATTTGCCAGGGTTACAATGAAATTCGCGGATTCGCCGGGATCGAGAACACCGTTATTATTGCCGCCTGAATCGTCTATAAAAACGGAACTGAATTCTACCTGAGGCGCGCAGGCAACGATGCTGAAATTGCTGGTCCACACGCTGTCGGAATCGTCGGTGGCGTCGACCTGAAACACGATATTATGTCCATCGGGAATCGAACTGGAAATGTCGAACGAAAAAGCGTTGTCGATATAAACCGTGCCCTGGTCATCCACTATCTGGCCGAAGTCTTCGGTGTTGTCGGTTATCGTTACATATGGATCAGCTGAGGACAGTGTCGCCACCACGTTGAACGCCGTATCTGACCCGACGTTTCTCAGCTGCATTCCCAGATCAATATCCTCGCCCAGGTCGGCAAGGCCGTTGTTGTTGCCCGTATAATCATTTATCGTATAGGAATCAAATATGACATAAGGCCCGGACGTCGTGATAATCGATATCTCCTGGCTATAACGATAATAATTCGGTTTGGTGATGGTAACCGTCATGGTATTGCCGACCGGCTGGGGGATTATATTGATCGGCTCCGGAGCCCCGGTTCCCTCTCCGACACCGATAATCTCGTTGTTCAACGTAAGCCCGATGAGCGCATTTTGATCGGCAGTTACCGTAAAAGTGCCAACTCCGGCCAGGAGTACGGGATCATGTATGACGGTAAGATTCTGCGGTATTTCCGAATAGAAGTTATTGAAAGCGTCGCCATGATGATGGAACAGATGATGGGTATAAACCTTATGCTGCGGATTGTAGGGCCAGTTCGAAGCCTGCAGGTAATATTTCGCGGAAGCGTTCGCGAAGGCGGGGTTAAGCGTTATGGGGCCGGGAGTACCGTGTCCGGGATCGAAATAGGGCCACATATAATCGAATAGGCCAAATATGTATGTGTCGTTCACAAATGAATACGATACCTCCGATGCCGCGATAAGGCCCAGGGCTCCCTGGCTCATTCTGTGAAAGGCCTCGGTAAACACCTCGCTGCCGTAATCGTACCTTCCGGTCAGGCAGTTAATGCTCAATACCAGGGGAAAATATGAGTTATCCAGGCCGGAAAGGTCGCCTATATCATAATCCGGTTCGCCCCAGCCGGTCTCCCCACCGTGATCGCGGTGCAGAAGCAGGAAGGCGCCGCTGTTGATATCGTTGTTAATCCTGGTGGCGTTAGCTCCCCAATCGGTCAGGTGCGATGGGGTGGCCGGGATATACCCCAGGCCGCTCGGACCGAAGTAATCCACAAGCATATAAGTATTAGTGTTCGTAGACCAGACCGATCCCGGAGTTCCCGAGTATATGGCGTATTCCCTCACCGGATTTTTCCCCAGAATATTATGCATAAATCCCCAGCAAATCTCCGTGCAGAGAATAAACCATCTCTCGGTTTGCCATCCGCCCGCAGTAATGGGCTGATTATAGAAATTAGAGCTTACGGGAGGATTTCTCTCGTAGCTTAGAAATTTGCCGATCATGTTGGACAGATCCGTCGGATCCTGCGCCGTCATTCTGGAAAATGTGATATCGGGCAAATCGTTATTATCAACGTCGGCGTAAATGTTATCCGAAACGCAATAACTATCCCAAAAAGGCGACGTTATTCCATAGGAAAGACCCGAATTCTGATAATCCGACAAAAGCAGTACTGCGGCCGGAGGAATGACCCAGGTGTTGTAAGCGGTATTTATGTAATTCTCGATTGTGGTTGTGTTATTGCCGCCGATTTGCGTTATGGTCGTAACGCCCGCCCTGATACCCTGTAATGTTCTCCAGTTCTTGATCGAATCCCCCCAGGCGATGAAATCAGGATCGTCCGGCACAATTATCAGGTATTCAAAATC
>CBFCYP010000084.1:0-14122 GCA_965602185.1 uncultured bacterium | reverse complement strand
TTTTATAGCTTTTTCGGTAATTCCCAACTCCATTTTAACTAAAAATATGAATTTCCGGGTAATATCAATAATATCGATATTTTCATCATTATCCAGCAGCGTTGCGACTTTTGTAATGGCCTGGTCGGGGCTTTCATATTGGGCATTGGTATTCGGAAGTCTGACAGGCGTTTTAATTAATACGATTTGTTTAAACATCGTGAATCCCTTTTTTAAACGGCCATGCCTTAAATTTTCCGATTTTGGGGGAATGGCCAGGTTTGGTTTCTTTGTTTCAATGCAAAGAATTTTATGGTACATTTATTCTCATGCTGATGTATTCATAATTGGAAAAATGCTGGGGAAAACAACGTTGGGTTATTATTCGGTAGCGATGAATCTTGCGTCGCTGCCTTTACAGAAAGTCGGGGGCATAATCAATCAAGTCGGCCTTCCCGCCTATTCTAAATTACAGAAGGACAGGGATCTTGCCCAAAAATACGCGTTGAAAGCCGTTCGCGTGATTTCATTTATAGCTTTTCCGGTATTTTTAGGGATTTCCTGCACGGCGCCGGTATTTATCGGTTTGCTCATAGGCGAAAAGTGGATCTCGTCGGTCCTACCCATACAGTTATTAAGCCTGGTTTTTCCTCTTAAATCATTAAGTCTCTCTTTGGGGCCGGCGGTTAACGGGTTGGGCCGTCCCGATATAAACATGAAAAATATGGCCGTTGCCTGTTGCGTTATGCCGGTCGCGTTTTTGATCGGCATCAACTGGGGATTGAAAGGTGTAAGTATAGCGTGGGTTATCGGATATCCCCTCTGGTTTTTTTATATGCTTTCACAATCATTGCCCGCGATAGGATTAACCTTGCGTAGTTTTCTTAAAGCGATGCACGGCCCGGCTATTATTGGCGCGATAATGTACTTTGTCGTTTATATGATAAGAATAATACTCAATAAATCGCAGGTGAATGACATATTAACGTTTGTGATTTTAATTGCCGCTGGGATAATAACGTATTCAGCTATAATGATAATTTTGTATAAAGATATTTGCATGGAAGTCTGGGATCTAAGACATGCCTGATATTATTATTGAAAAATATTTGGTTTTCAACATATTCTCTGTGAATAACTTTTGTCGGGATTTAAACGGGTTAAATGATGAACATGGATACGGAAGGATTATTCTTTTAAAATTATTTTTATTTCCAAATAAGGCTGGTGGAGAAGGGGCAACTGCATGAATATAATAGGCATATGGAATAATCGAAAAGTTACTGGCGAGTCTGAAATCTCGTGGCCCTTTGGTACGCTTAACATGATTCTTGGTGAGAATATTACAATAATTAAAAATAATTCTGTAAAAATCATTTACGAAGGGACGATATTCGACCGGACTCCTGATGAGTTGATTGACAGTCAAACGGCTCTGGACAATGCATACGGCCTGTATTCTTATGTTAAGATTAATAAGGATAAACAGGAAATTATTATTGGCACCGATAAATTAGGTTTCAGCCCGATATATTACTCTTTAAAGGATGAAAATCTTTTTTTTAGTACTTCTCTTACGCTTCTGAAGTACAAAATCAGTAAAGTTTCGCCGGATTATGAAGCCTGGGATGAAATTCTTAACATCGGGGATATTCTCGGCAATAAAACTACTATTAAGGAGATAAAAAGACTTAATCCGGGGATGAGGATTCATATAAATGAAGGGAAAGTCTCATATAAAACGTTCTGGGACGCTGAAATTCCGGAGCAATTTGATATAAATACATACGTAAAAAAAAATAATGAATTACTATCGGAGGCTCTGGAATTAACGAGGAAAATGGAAAATACAAAGATAATATTTTTATCCGGAGGGGAGGACTCAAGGCGCATCGGAGTTTCGGCTGCCGCGATGGAATTACCATTCATTTTCGCGACGCAAGAAGCGGGTTATCTCGGAGGAGAAGACAAGGATACGAAAATAGCGGGGATGGTATCAGAATGTTTTAACAGGGAATGGATACAGTCTGAAATTCCATCGATTGAAAATTATTATTCCAATTACGTAATAAGAGATTACTGGCTGGGTTATGAAACCAATCAACACGAATGGATCTTACCTCTACTGAAAAAAATACCCCCGAATAGCCTGATATACGATGGAATAGCCGGTGACGTTACAATTAACGCGGGCGTATTCCGTCCCTATTGCTATCCCACTCTAATAGACTATTACAAAGACAAGGACGTTGATAAAATTGCCAGAATAATTTGCGGCGCTGAAATAATGTTTCCCATGATGAGATCAAAGCTTGATTCATCCTGTTTTGAGCGTGTACGCAATATTATTTTAGAATATCCCGAATGTCCCCACAGGGTAAATTATTTTTATCTAATAACCCACACAAGGCGCAACATACAACTGATGGCTCAACTGTATAATTTGATGGGACATAAAACATGTTTTCCTTTTTTATATTATCCGCTATTCATGCAATCTTTATCAATTACGCCCGATCTTCAATTGAGATTTTTTTATCAGAAGGAATGTATGAAAGAGCTAAATCCGGGAGTAGCCAATATTCCGTCTACAAAAGGAAGGCTAAATAGGGAATTTATAATTGACCGTTTTGATATTGCAGAAAAATGGAAGAGTTTAATTGCAGCGAACGTTATGCTGCGATCAGATATTATAAAGTTGTTCCCGAAATTGCAGGCACATTTGCTTATTTACAAATTGGCTTCTTTATCGGGGTCAGACCGTATTAAGAAGCGAATGAATTGGCGTGTTCTCCCCTTATCCAGAATGAGCATGTTTTTGGACTGGCTGGAGGATTCGAATTCGCCTGAATTCCCGATTAACGTTGAAACGCCGGCATTCCTAAAGAAAAATGTAATTTCTTGATGTCTTGAAGGATTTACATTAAATATTGGGCACAGGAAAGGAATGATGATAAGAAGACTGTTAAGCTCGACAAGGGATATTTACAGATATTTTCAGCTTCCGCACGCGGCCCGGTCGGAGTATCTAAACGATCGTTCCGGTTTATCGGAAAATGATCCCGGATCCGGGCAAGTTATAAAAAAGGGAATCGATTGGCTATGTTATGCCCAGGACAATTCTACGACCAAAGATGGAGGCGTGGCGCGTCATTTCAGCCTTATTAGCAACTGGAGTCCATCTTATCCTGAGACTACGGGATATATTATTCCGACGATGCTTGAATACGCCAGAATCAACAATGATCAATCGATACGGAAAAGGGCGAAACGTATGATTGACTGGCTGGTTTCGATTCAATTTCCCGAGGGGGGATTCCAGGGGGGAATGATCGGTCAAACGCCCGTCGTTCCGGTAGTTTTTAATACGGGCCAGATACTTCTGGGTTTAGCCGCCGCGGTCGAAGAATTAGGCGATGATTATCGAGAACCGATGATACGCGCCGCCGACTGGCTTGTAGAAAATCAGGATCCCGACGGCTGTTGGCGCAGGTATCCGACGCCGTTCGCAGTACCGGGCGAAAAGGTATACGATACCCATGTTGCGTGGGGATTATTTGAAGCGGCCCGGATAGAATCCGGCAAGGGGTATTTTGATGCGGCGATGGCCAATATCCGATGGGCATTGAAGTTACAACACGAAAACGGTTGGTTTGAAAAATGCTGCCTTGTGAATCCGGAACAACCGTTAACGCATACTTTAGGATATGTTTTGCGCGGGATTCTGGAGGCCTACAGGTTTACGGAGGATTCGGAATTTCTAAACAGGAGTATCAAAACCGCGGATGGTATTATGAATGCGTTGCGCTTTAAGGATGGATTTCTGCCGGGTAGAATAAATAGTAAATGGCAGGGAACGGTTCCATGGGCATGTCTAACCGGGACGGCTCAAATTGCTTATTGTTGGCTAATGTTATTCAAATGCACAGGTGATAAGCGATATCTGGAAGCAGGATTGAAGGCGAATAAATTTGTAAGACGTGCCGTAAAAACAGATGGGCCGCCCGAAACTAAGGGGGCGGTTAAAGGTTCTTTCCCGGTTCAGGGAGGATACGGGATTTACGAATACTTGAATTGGGCATGCAAGTTTATGATTGACTCAAATATGCTTGAAATTATAATTAGGGAAAAGAAATAATGAAATGATGTCACGTGAGCATTAACAGTAAAATGAAGCGATGAACGATATTATTAAGAAAAAAATTGGATGATTTTTATGGAAATTAAATCTGTTCTCAGGGTCACTATTTCGAAATGTAGACAGGTTTGGAGAGTGAAAGAAATTAAAAAAACTTCTCCTATCATAACAAAAAATAGAATCAAGAATGATTTGGTAAAATTGGGTTTAAAAAAAGGCGATTGTGTACTCCTGCACTCTTCATTAAAAAGCATCGGTTATGTAAAAGGCGGCGCTAATACGGTTATTAATGCTCTAATAGATGTGGTTTCTTCGGAGGGGACATTGATTATGCCTGCTTACAGTATGAAAGGTACTATGTTAGAAACATGTAATACGGAAGATTACATCTTTGATCCTAGAAGATCGACAACACAACTAGGAAGCATCCCTGCGACTTTTTTGAAATTTAAGAATATACATCGCAGTATCCATCCAACTCATTCGGTTTCCGCTTTTGGTAAAGATGCCGAGCATATAACGGAAGCTCACCATCTGGCATCATCTACTTATGGTGTAGATTCGCCATGGGATAGATTAATGAAGCTGGATGGAAAAATCATTGGCTTGGGAGTCACGGTGTGGCCAGTTCCCCTATGTCATGTACTTGAGGATAGGGAGTTAAATCATTTCCCCTTACCGGTTAGGATGGAAAATACTTATAATTTAAAATGTAAGGATTGGGATGGAAATATTATTGAAGTTCCCGTAACTCCCCTGTCTCCAGAATATTTCAAAGTCCGAATAGACCAACGGGACAGACAGGATCTTAGAGATTATTTTTGGCTTGATTTTATACAATCTGGCACAATAAAGGTGGGTAAAGTGGGTCAAGCGGTATCGTGGATATCCTCCGCAAGAAACTTTTATAAAAATCTAGAAAAATTAATGAAAGAAGGTATTACCATTTATTCCAGCGCTGCCGAATTAAAAAAAAGACGGTTATCTGATAAATATTAGATAGAATTATGGAATACAAGTATCAAAATATTACCGGCCGCAGCAAGACACTCGTCAAAAAGCAACATTTATGGATCGCGGCGCTATTTTTGGCGGCGATTTTTGCCGGTATCGTTTTAGCTTTTGCTCCTGAGAAAATCACATATATTATGATATTAATAGTCCCCACTGTACTGATATGCGTTGTTATCCTGCGTGATCCTTACTACGGGGTATATCTATATTTCCTGTATATCTACCTGAGGCCCTACGAATTTATTCCCGTACTGGGCGCATTAAGGCTGACCATGTTTATAGAGATAATTACTCTAGTATCCTGGATTTTTAAATTGATGAAAACAAAGGGCATTGTAAAATGGAATACATTTTCTTTATTTTTCCTCGGATTTATAGGCATTATAGGTATTACGGTAATAACAGCCCAAAACAACTTTTTCGCATATACCGTATTTATGGAGATGCTGGTGTTCTTCATTATTTTTATTTTGGCCACGAATGCTGTTGATTCTGTGAGCAGATTACAAAAGATTATCTGGATATTATTGATAATACATTTTTATTTTGCCATAAAAGGGATAAACACATTTGTTACCGGAAGTTATTATTCAGCGGGGCAATACACCAGCGGACACGTTAGCGGCGGGTATATAGGCGATGAAAATGACTTTGCTCTTATTATTAATATGATGATTCCATACGCTTTTTTTGGAGTGTTTTATTTTAAGGATAAGGCAAAGTTCTTCAGTATCGCATTATTGATCACATTTGTGCTTGCAGTTATAAGCAGTTTTTCGAGGGGGGGATTGGTTGGACTCATATTCATATTGCTTTACTGTATATTAAGCAGCGGCAAAAAACTATTATCCTTCGGATTAATTGTAATAATAATTATATCTATAGGCTTATTCGCCCCCGCAAGCTACTGGGAGGAGGCCGAGACGATACAGGATATCGACGAGGGTACCGCTAATGCAAGGATTGAATATTGGAAGACGGCTTTCAGAATGTTTATGGATAATCCGATTGTTGGTGTCGGCGCCGGTAACGGCGGAGTACACATGCCATCGTATATAAGAGGGGTCAAAGATCCCAATACTCAATGGGGAAGGGCTTTTCATGGGACTTTTCCTCAAATTATAGCGGAACTTGGAATATTAGGATCATTTTTTTACTTCTCTATGATATTTATTGTTTTCAAATTACTTTACAGAATAAAAATCCGCAAAGTTGGTGAGGGCGGCAGTAGATCCTCGCAGTATATGGCTAATTCTATTATTGGAAGCCTCATAGGATATTTTGTTTGCTCGGCTTTTCTTTCAACGGCCTATTACCCGCATTTATGGGCTACTTTTTCTTTTGCCGCAATCCTTATTTTTTGCGATAGGAACAGAGGAGGACTTTTTGCTAAGGCTGAAGGAGTTGTAGGGAAAACCCCGGCTCTTTAATTGCCGGATAAACTTAAAACGCTTCAAAAGGAATTATCCTGGGGATTACGGTATTTTGTATGTTCAGAGCCTGATCGGCGGGGGTTCGTTACATGAAAATCACTAGAAAAATTATACTTTCAGTATTGATCGTTTTGATTACTTTTTGTCTGATTGTAGGGATTTTTCTTATACCCCCGGAATATGAGCCGATTGCTTTTCCCGATGGAAAGAAATTTGCCTTTACTATATGTGACGATACCGATAGAGGCACAGTAGAAAATATAAAACCCGTATATGATTTTTTATATGAACTTGATTTGCTTACGACTAAAACAATCTGGGTTTTACCTACCAACGATTCTCTGGCCTGGCCCAACAGGGGAGAGACTTTGAGAGATTCCATATATACCCGATTTATCCTGGATCTTAAGGATAAAGGGTTCGAGATCGCCTCTCACGGCGTCCGGGGCGGAAGCACCAAACGGGCGGAGATTCTTGAATCCTTTGAGGATTTTAAAAATATTATCGGTTATTACCCAAAGATTCACATAAACCATTTTGTGAATAAGGACGATTTGTACTGGGGCTCGGAGAAGTTGAATTTATGGCCATTGAAGATTTTATATAAGATATTTAAGGAGAGCGGCAGATATTATGGCGAAGTCCCGGAATCTGAGTATTTCTGGGGTGATTTTGCCCGAAAACATATATCTTATGTTGTAAATTTTAGTTTTTATGAAATTAATTTAGCCAAAGTTAATCCTTTAATGCCCTATCATGATCCGGAGAAACCTTATGTTAATTATTGGTTCCATACGTCCTACGGAAGAAATGTTGAAGAGTTCAATCAATTATTAAGCCAGAAAAATTTAGATAAGCTGGAACGGGAGCGCGGTGTATGTATAGTATATACGCATTTTGCTTCCGGATTTTGCGACAATGGAGCCTTAAACGAGACTACTAAAATAAGATTACGGGACCTGGCGTCTCGGGATGGCTGGTTCGTGCCGGCCAGCGAGATTCTCGATTACCTAAAAAAGCATCATGAAGGGAATAATGAATTAACCTTCAGGCAAAGTGTCCATATTGAACTTCGATGGATCCTGGAGCATATTTTATGAGACAATTTCACGGTGACATTCCGGCGAACCGGGAATAATTGTTAAATCCGCGGCAACTGATAGACGCAGGTTGATAATGACGAGAGTAATCGAATATTACGACAAATACAGAACCGCGTGGTCAAATTATGTCTATCACTCGACCGGGGCTACCATAGCGCACCAGATCGGCTGGATGGAGGTTATGCGAAAAGGGCTTGGTCATAGTCCCCAATATTTGATTGCTTTGGATAATGATAAAATTTCGGGAGTTTTGCCCCTTGTAATATTGAAAACATTTTGGGGATCTCGTTATGCCATATCACTGCCCTGGATAGATTATGGCGGGATTTGCGCGGACGATTTTGAAACCGAGAAGATGCTTCTCGATGAAGCTTGCCGTATTACTGATAAGGAAAATGCGCAGTTTATGGAACTCCGGTCGATAGAAGAGGGCAATCATAATCTCTCCATTCGCGAAGATAAGGCGACATTTCTTTTGAAGCTCGACAAGGATCCGGAAGTTATTTGGAAGGGTTTCGACGCGAAGCTGAGGAATCAAATTAGAAAATCCGAAAAATCGGGATTGACAACCGAATTCGGCGGCATTGAATCGCTTCCCGATTTTTACAGAATATTCGCCTGGAAAATGCATGATCTTGGGACACCGGTCTGGGGAATGAAATTATTCGAATCGATTCTTAAAAATTTTCCGGAAGCAGCCAGGATAATCCTTGTAAAACAGGGCGAGCAGGCGGTGGCCGGAGGATTGCTTTTATCGTTCAAGGACAGGTTCTATGTTCCCTCGGCGGCCGCGTTCAGAAGCGCCCTTAAATTTTGCCCGAATCATGCCCTATACTGGGAGGTGATTAAGAAGGGATGTAAGGAAGGTTATGAATATTTCGATTTCGGGCGGTCAGCGCTGGGCTCGAATACCTACAGATTTAAACGACAATGGGTACCGGAACCGACAAGGCTGGTCTGGCAATATTATCTTGCCGGTTTGAAAGATATACCCTCCATAAATCCTTCAAATCCCAAATATAACCTTTTTATACATGTCTGGAAAAAAATACCTTTGAAGCTGGCGAATTACCTGGGACCGAAGGTTATCAGGAATTTCCCGTAACGCCTATGAAGTATTCAAGTCAAAGCGGAGTTTTCGGCAAATGTTTCGTTTGATACCGCCCGCGGGCACCCCCATATCGGTCTCGGAGATATCAAGAATTTTGAAGAAACGATTTTCATCGGATCGTTCAGGGGAGATATTTGTCGAAAAGATAAAAGACTATACAAAGATAAAAAATTGCATCCTCTTTAATTCCGGGAGGACGGCGCTTCATGCTATTCTTAAGGCTCTGAGTAAAATGTCCGATTTCAAGAAAAAAGAAGTCGTTATACCCGCCTACACCTGCTTTTCAGTCGCCGCCGCCGTTGCCGGAAGCGGATTGAAGATAAGGCTTGTGGATAGCGATCCGGATACCCTGGATTATGATTATGATAAACTTAATAAGGTTGATTTCACGGACGTGCTGGCGATTATCGGATGCAATTTATTCGGGATTTTGAGCGATTGGAATAATCTTATGTCTATCGCCAGGGAAAAAAAGGTGTACTTAATCGATGATGCCGCGCAGTCTATGGGGAGCTCATTTCAGGGGAGACCATCAGGGAGCCTGGGTGACGCGGGATTCTACAGCCTGGGAAGAGGGAAAAATCTATCCGTTATATCGGGTGGGGTCCTACTTACCGATAATGATGATATCGCAAGTCATTTGATCGATTACCTGAAAGAGATAAATGACTCCAATTATTTTATCGAAATAAAGGCGACGCTGAATATAATCTTTTACAGTTTGTTTTTAAACCCGGGACTCTACTGGATTCCGGATAAAATGCCGTTTCTCAAGCTGGGGCGAACGATTTTTGACGAGAATTTTAAAACCGGCCTTCTGTCTCCGCTGCAAAGGTGCGCGGCGGCCGTGATGTTTTCAAGGCTTCACAGCGTCAATGCTACCAGGGTTGAAAATGCCAGAGCGCTTTGTAAAGGGCTGTTAAATGACGACCGTTACGGGATCCCCGGCCATGATCCGAATAATTGTCCGATTTACCTGCGCTTGCCGGTATTAGCCCGGAATAAGCTGGAGAGAGATCTGGCTGTTGCCACTCTAAAAAGAAATGGGATATCGGCAAGCGTCATGTATCCGTCGACAATTCGACAGATCGAGGGGATTGAAAAGTATCTGGCGGACCCGGAAGATGATTTCCACGGCGCTCGGGTTGTGGTTGATCGGCTTTTTACACTGCCGACCCATCCATATGTAAAGGCGGGCGATATTGATAGAATTTTATATTGCCTGAAGGAGATATAGGCGGTCGCGATGTTCGGATTATTTAAAAGAACCGTTAAATTCATACTGGCGATTTGTTTTTATTATTCGGGATCGTTGGCTTTATTGTCTGTTTTTAAAAGAATCCAGGCCGACAAAAATAATTTTACCATTCTGATGTACCATCGGATCCTGGATGAAGAAGATATTGAAAGAGACCATATTCAAGCGGGGATTATTGTATCCCGGAAGGTATTCGAAAAACAGATGGCTTATATATCGAAAAAATATAATTTGCTATCCCTGAAAGAATTGACCGAGATTCTGAAAAAGAATCAATCTCCTCCTTCAAAAAGCATAGTCATAACATTCGATGACGGCTGGAGAGATAATTATCAAAATGCCTATCCCATCATGAAAAAGTATAATATACCGGCCGCGATATTCCTGGCGACGGATTTTATAGATTCAGATAACCTGTTCTGGTTTGAGGAAATCGGTATGATTTTAGCGAAGCGAAAAATAACTTCGGATAAATTGTGGGAAATAATAGAGAAAGCTCGGAAAGAGAGGAAAAGTGCCTCACCGCCTCAATCTTCGGATTCACCTAAGTCGGGAGCGGACTCCATTGATGCCGACAAATTTATTGAGGAGTTAAAGCAATTCGATCATGACGTAATTATGAAGATAATAGACGACTTACGTAAAGAAAGCGGCGTTTCCTCCGAGAAGATTAAAGGCGATAGACAGACATTGAGCTGGGATGAAGTTCTCGAAATGAGCGAGAACGGAATCGATTTCGGTTCGCATGGTTGTTCGCATCGCATTTTACCGGGATTAGAACGGGATGAGGTCAAGCGAGAGCTAATTGAATCAAAAAGAATCCTGGAAGAAAAGACGGGTAAGACTATTTCACTTTTTTCGTATCCCAACGGCGATTTTAATGAAGAGATAAAAAAGCTGGTACGGGAAGCCGGATATAATTGTGCGGTCTCTACCGGCGCCTATAAAATAGACCAAGAGGCCCCGGATCTATATGCCTTGAAAAGGATCGGAATCCATGACGGCGCCACGGCCGGACCCACAGGAAGGTATTTTAGGGCGTTGTTTGCTTTTCATATAACACGGAATATGTGATATAGTATAGGATCGAGTAGTATGGGTGGCGTAATTGTAACGGATGGCATGCAGAGATCGACATTAGCTTTGACTCGATCTCTGGGAAAAAAGGGAATTGATGTTACGGTAGGCGAACACAAATTACCGTGCCTAACGTCGAGATCTAAGTATTGCCATAACGCCTTTGAATACCCCTCGCCCTATTTATATCCCAGTGAATTTATTTCGTCATTGATGACGCAATTGCAGAAAAATAGTTATGACCTGCTCATCCCTATGACCGATATGACCTGCTATCTTGTGGGGCAGAATATAACAAAGTTATCGCAGTATACGAAGATTTCCATGGCCGATTGGGAGACGTATAAGCGTGTTACAGATAAGGGGGATTTAATTAAATTGTGCTTGGAGCTCGATATACCGGTACCGAAAACAGTTTTTATCGGGCGGATAGAAGATCTGGATAAATCAATTTCGGAATTTTCATTTCCCGTGATTATCAAACCGAGAGGGTCAATATTTTTGGGTTTAACAGGATGGATCAAAACCGGTGTCGATTACGCTTATTCAAAAGAAGAGCTTATCTATAAACTTGAATCATGGGACAGATCCATTCCGTTTCCAGTTATACAAGAACGGATCATCGGACCGGGATGCGGCGCCTTTTTCCTTTTTATCGGGGGAGAGGAAAAGGCGGCCTTTTTTCACAGGAGAATACGTGAAAAACCACCTTCCGGGGGTGTCAGCGTTTTAAGGGAAAGTATACCTGTTGATCCTCAAATGCGGGAATATGCGGTTCGCATTTTAAAACATCTTAACTGGCATGGTGTTGCGATGGTGGAGTTCAAGCAGGATGTGGGAGACGGTATCCCGAAACTTATGGAAATCAATGCCCGATTTTGGGGATCGCTGCAGTTGGCGATTGATTCGGGTGTAGATTTCCCGTATATTTTGTACTTGGTAGAAATGAATAAACAAATTCAATCGATGGCAGACTATCAGACCGGTATAAAAACACGATGGTTGATGGGGGACTTCGATCATCTTCTTGCCCGATTTTTCAAAAAAAAAGCCTCTTTAAAATTGCCGGCCGATTATCCGGGAAGACTTACAACTCTGCTGGATTTTTTCAAATTCTATCAGCGGGATATGAATTACGAAATATTAAAGGGAGACGATTTATTTCCTTTCTTTTTTGAAGTTAAAAAGTGGGTAAAAGATATTTTGGTGAAAAGACAAAATGATTGATAAGAACAGGCTTTTAAACGGAGCGGTTCACATTCATTCTACACTTTCTCATGACGGCACAATGCCATATGAACAACCGGCCCGATTTTTCAAGGATAAAGGATATGACTTCGCCGCATTAGCCGAATATTCCTGTGATATGAGTAATAATTCTATAAAAGAATTGGGAAACAGGTGTGAAATTTATCAATCGGTGATTTTATAATGATTCGGGGTATAGAATTCAGATGGTTTCATGATAGCGATATCATGGGATTCGGGGTCACTCAATTATGTGATCACAAAGATCCCGGTAAAGTAATAGATCATATTCATAACTGTGGGGGGATTGCCGTCTGGGCTCATCCGGCTCATCATAATTATCCAATAGAGAATGCCTGGTTGAGGAAACTCGATGGTGTGGAGATATGGAATCAGATCCATGACAGCAGATTCATTCCTTATTACCGGCCTGTTGGTTTTTTTTTAAAACTATTGAAATCGAATTCCGATTTAAAAGCATTTAGCGGATTAGACATGCATAACGGGAATAACTATTTTTATTTATCTACAGCTGTTTTTGCCGAAGGTAATAATCGGAATGATATTTTAACCGCGTTGGGTAACGGCGCATTCGGCACCCGCAGTCGTTTTTCCAATATTGATTGCAGCGCTGATATTTTCGTTTTTTATTATATATATATTCACCTGTTTAATTATCTGATAAATATCGCGCGTTGGATCAGGGATTTATTTATTCATGAGCATTAAGCGTAACATATTGTTTTATATCGAAACCGGCGGTCCCGGCGGCGCTGAAAGGGTACTATTAAATATTGATAAGAATAATAAGAAGGTCGATTTAAGTCAACAATGCATCAAACTAACGGATTTTATGATAAATATCAACTGGCCGTTTGGAAGGTGAAGTAATGCCTGAGAATGTAAAGAAATTTATTGCTTATGTTAGAGGGTTATTTCTTAGAGCTAAGCTGGTATCCACCGGTCCGATTAAGTCGTATGGGAAAACAATTGTAAGAAAGAAAAATGGTGAAATCAGAATCGGGACGAGATCGTGTTTATATCCTGACGTTAAACTTGTGGCGATATCGGGAGAAAATGATAAAAGGGCGGTTCTGCAAATTGGAAGCTATACCTCTATAGGGGATCGGACGCAAATTCAATGCGGCAAATCGGTAAGTATCGGCGATCATGTCTTAATCGCCTGGGACGTAAATATTCTCGAGCATGATTTTCATGCCGCGGGCGGCGGGCCGGCGGTTTCCGAACCGATTATAATAGAAGACGACGTTTGGATCGGTGCCAGGTCTATTATCTTAAAGGGCGTTACTATCGGCAAGGGCGCCGTTATAGGAGCCGGATCGGTTGTTACCAAAAACGTACCGCCCTTCACCTTTGCGGCCGGAAACCCCGCAAAAGTTATTAAGCGAACTGCATCATGGCGAGATTTAACCATTGACGATAAAGATTATCGCGATGTCGAATCAAGGTAGAAGCGTTTTATAATGAGCAGCCTTAATACAAGTTCGGCCATGCGGACAGCATCGGGTATTATATTAAAAATCAAATTAGCCAAGCCAGTGACTTTTAACTTTGCAATATGAGGACAACGGTACTATTACATCAGAAACCTAAAATTGATCTGAGATGAGCGACAAGAAAAATATTATGCTGATAATAGAAACTGGCGGTCCAGGAGGCGGGGAGCAGGTATTTCTAAATCTGGTCAAAAATATCGATCGGGAACAATTTAATCTGTCCGCGATTTTGTTTAATGAAGGC
>CBFCYP010000083.1:0-14809 GCA_965602185.1 uncultured bacterium | reverse complement strand
GGTTCATTATCGGACGGGGGGAACAGAACATTATTGAACGATACGACCTGTCGACCATTTATTCATCCCAGACCGAGTACGGCTATAAACCGTACCGAATGCCGGGACTGGCCTATTATGAGTTGGGCAATCTCGTTGTAAGCAGGGGCGAAATCGATTCCGCCATGATTTATTTTCGCCGCGCTACCGAGATACTCCCGGAATATCCCGACGCCTGGACGAATCTCGCCCTGGCATATGATCACCGGAAAATGTATGAGGACGCCTTGAGCGCCTTTAAGAGATCACTGGACCTCGATCCCGAAAATCCCTATACGCTCTACAATCTGGGCTTAACATTGGGTAAATTGAGACTCTTCCGGGAAGCGGCCGAGGTTTTCCGGATAGCTATCGACATAAAACCGGATTTTCCGGAGGCGATTGATAAACTTCGAATAACGGAATCAATTCTGGAATCCTCAGGCAATTAGAGGTCTGGCCGCCTCAATCACTTTTTCCGGCGATAAATCCATCATGCACCTGAAATGCTTCTCCGGGCATTTTTTTGAACCGTGCCTGGAACAGGGACGGCAATATAATTTGCCGATATCCACGACTCTTGCTTTCTCGGAATAGGGCGAAAATCCGAATTGGGGTACTGTCGGGCCGAAGACGGCGATAACGGGCGTTCGCACCGCTGCCGCTATATGCGCGGGCGCCGAATCATTGGCAAATACAATTCTTGATCTTGAAATAATTTTGGACGAAACCAGCAGGTCGGTTTTACCGGTCAAATCGAACGGTTTATACCGGGCGTTTTTTACAATAGATTTCGAGACCTCGATTTCATCGGGGCCGCCTAACAGGATCACCTCCAGACCGAATTCCTCTTTAACCAGATCGATTAGCCCGGCGAAATGCGGATACCGTTTCGTAGCCCATGCCGATCCCGGCGCCACCACCGCGAATCCGTTGTGTATGCCGCTATCTGAAAGCAGCTTATCCGTTTGCAGGCGTGTTCCATCGCCGATGAAAATACGCGGATGATATTTTTCCGTATCGCTCACGCCAATCAGACGGAGACACCTTAAGACCTCATGTATGTTTTTCTCGTAGGGTATTTTTTCTGTATATAAAAATTTAAAACTGCTCGACTGAAAGCCGGTACGTTTCTTAATTCCCGCAAAATACGCGATCAAAGCCGATCTCAGATATCGCTGTACAATTATCGCCCAATCGAAATCCTTTATAAGTTTGCAAACCCTGATTATCCCTTTCAGCCCCCTGTCATTTCCGTACTTATCATATAAAATGATTTCATCTATATAAGGATTATCTTTCAACAAGGGATAGGATTCGGGTCGGATAACCGCCGCGAGGAAGCATTCCGGCCCGACATTTTTCAAAGCCTCGAAGACCGGCGTCGCCAGAATCACGTCTCCGGGAAACGCCGTCTGGATCACTACTATTTTTTTCATCTATTTGAACAGATTTTTCAGTTGCTTCAGTTCGTCGATTTTCAAAAGCCCGCAGAAAATGAAATATATCGACCCCGCGACCAAGGCAGCGATGACCGTCGCCAAAACGGCCTGACCAAACGCGATTACAGTGCCTTCGCCCAGAATCGATCTGGAAACCAGAAGCGCAATGAGCCCGGCTATAAATGATACCATCAGAATCTTCAAAAAATACCTTAGAAGGCCGAGACTATCCGGCGGCGGCGCTTTTCTATGAGAATAAAAACTCAAAAAAGAGAAATTTACAATGGCGGATATTGACGTTGCCAGCGCCAGACCGGCGAAGCCGAACGGTCTTATGAATATCAGACTTAAAACAATATTTACGGAAACCGCAAGAAACGAGATCTTCACCGGAGTTCTGGTGTCTTTGAAGGCGTAAAAAACCTGCGCAGTGACCCTGACCAATCCGAAAAAGACCAATCCGATGGCATAAGCTCGAAGCGCCAGGGCTACATTAACGGTATCGTCCCAGCCAAAACTCCCCCGTTGATAAACTGTTGAAACAATCGCTTCCGCCGCGCCTATGAGAAAAGCGGCCGAGGGAAGCAACAGGAATATCACCATCCTTGATGAGAACCTTTGCGCCGAAGCCGCCCCCTCGATATCTCCCGAAGCGACCAATCCCGAAATTTCGGGAAGAGATACTGCGGCCAATGCCACGCCGAAAACGCCGAGCGGTAAATGCATGAGTCGTAAAGCGTAATACAGGCTCGATATGCTGCCGACTTCGAGAAAGGAGGCTATGATTGTCGCTACCACGACGTTGATCTGCCAGGCCGCCACACCGATGGCGGCGGGCAACATAAGCTTGAATATTTTCCGGACCGCTGCGTTCTTAAAATCCAGTTTGAACTCGTACCGATAACCGTTTTTCAAAAGCTGGGGAATCTGTATGATAAATTGTCCCCCTCCGCCAATTACCGCTCCAAAACCGAGACCCAGGATCGGCGGATAAAAATACCTGGTCAGGTACAGCGCGGATAAAATCATTACGACATTAAACAGCGCTGGGGCCAGAGCCGGTATCCCGAACCGGCCGAGAGAATTCAGCGTTCCCATACTTACGGCGGCAAAAGCGACAAGCAGTATAAAGGGAAACATGATCTGGGTGAGTCTCACCGTCAACGCCATCTGCGCGGCGTCATCCCCGAATCCCGAAACGTAATATTTAACGTAATACGGCGCCAGCAATATCCCCAGGATTACTATTAAACCAAGTACAACCAACATAATCGAAAATATCGAAGATGTGATAAGGAAGGCTTTTTGCACCCCTTCCTTTTTCAGCTTTTCGGTAAAAACAGGCACATAAGCGGCGGATAGAGCGCCCTCGGCAAATAGATCCCGAAGCAGGTTGGGAATTCGAAAGGCGGCAACAAAAGCGTCCATACTGCCGGCGGCGCCGAACACCGCCGCAAAGGACACCTCCCGCAGAAGTCCCAGTATTCTTGAGATTATGGTGGCCAGCGAAAAGCGGCCGGTCCTTTTTAAGAACGATCTTTTTTCGGTTGACAATTTAATTACGTTCCTTATATTCTTGATTCGATTTAAATGTTAAATTAAGGAGATTCAATTGCCTACGCACAGATCGGCGGAAAAAAGAATGAAAACTGCGGAAAAAGCCAGGCAGAGAAACCGCAGAACAAAATCTCTTATTCGGGGCGCCGTAAAGGAACTCAGCGCCGAAAAAGATGCCGCTAAAAAATCTGAAAAAATGAAAAAAGTCGCTTCCATACTGGATAAAGCCGCCGGCAAAAATGTTATTCATAAAAACAAGGCGGCCCGTGCCAAATCCCGACTTTCCAAATCGATCAAAAAATAGACTCATCCTATGTTTTTACATCGGCGCCCGAAAGGGCGCCATTGTTTTTTGAGGACCTCACAACTTCCCCGAGCATTAATCCGGTCATATAATTCCGCGCTCCGCATAGAGTTTAGTTCCGGCTGTCTTGAATATCTTAAAAGGTTTAGAACATTTTCCATATGGGTCGAATTTTATAGTCTGCCCGGCTTCGATTCAAGCTAATATTTCGATAAAATAAGAGTACCCATATCGATTGAAATTATAAGCCGCAAAAAAACTCCCCCCGCTTTTGCAGGGGGAGTCGATGCCCGTTTCTGTTTATCGGGAATTTATAACTCAGCCCGGTGCTGACGCAGTATGGTATGATCTTTAACGGGCTGGCCTATTTTGCGAAGGTCATCCAGCCAGTAGGCGCTGTCATCCCTGGCGAAAGCCATAAAGCGCGATTCGTCGCGCGGATCCCGGGCGCGATGATATTTCAGGTAAATGCGTTTATCTGTCAGGCCGACAATCTCAATTTTTCCGGTGGCGTGAGACATTACATATTTGGCTCTTTTAGCCAGACCGCTCACGGTTTTTTTGGCTTTTTCCAGCTTAATGTATGCTTCAACCATTGGCACCGTGAATATCCTGTTGCCCGCCGTCGGACGACACTGGAAAAAATAATAAGGCGGAATCCCGATATGGGAGAGCTTGCTCATCAATTTCGCCAGGACTTCAGGATCATCATTTATCCCGCGCAATACGGGGGTTTGATTGGCCACCTGCGCGCCGGCCTTCAACAAAATATCAACGGCCTGAGTGGCTTCGTCGGTCAGTTCCCTGGGATGGTTGAACTGGACCATAAAATAGATCCGTTTCTTTGCGGTGCTGTATTGCGAAATAATAGCCGGCAGGTCCGGATCTTCGATAATTTTCAAGGGGTTAAAGGCCGGAATTTTCGTGCCGATCCTGATAATCTTCACATGCTCGATTTCTCGAACCGCTCCGATAATCTTTCCGATTTTTCTGGATGATAAAACAAGGGGATCGCCGCCCGTCAGAAGCACATTGGTAATCTGGGGGTTTTCTCTTACGTAATCCAGCGCCCCGGAAATATCCCTGGAAAACTCGTCATTATCCTCATGGAAAATCCTTTTGCGGAAACAGAAGCGGCAATATCCTCCGCATACTTCATTCACGAGGATTACCACGGTACGGGGGTATTTATGCTGACATCCCGGAGCCACATAATTGGCCGCCTCATTGCTGGCATCCAATTCTCCCCAGTCCTGTAATTCCCGGATATCCGGAATAATTATTTTCCTGATAGGATCTTCGGGATCGTTCCAATTAATCAAGGAAAGATAATAGTCATTGGCACGAAAAGAAAAATGCTCCAGCACCTCTTCCAGTCTTTTTCTCTCTTGTTCCGGGATCTCCTCAATCTTACCGATTTTGGTAATATACTTTGCTCCCATAGACTACCTACCTTCCCAATAATTACACTTAAATATACAAAATAAAACTCTCCGGTCAAGCCCCCTGTTATAATTTCTTGTTTAAATACCGGCTATCCGGATGAAAACAAGCGGATTACAGCTATATTTTTTTAACTTTTTTTATAAAAAACGATTATTTTTGTTGAATTTTTGCGCAATTATCTCCTACAATCTATTTTTGATGACATCAAATTACAAATCAAAGGAGAGCCCGAAAATAACAAATCAATTTAACAGCAATAAAAGAAAAGGCTGAAACCACATTTAAAGGAGGGCAGTATGCCTGCAAAAAAGAAGGCGGCCAAGAAAAAAGCTAAGAAGAAAACAGCCAAGAGGAAAGTAGCTAAGAAGAAAACCGCCAAGAAGAAAACCGCTAAGAGGAAAGTAGCAAAGAAGAAAACCGCTAAGAAGAAGACAGCCAAAAAGAAAACAGCCAAAAAGAAGACCGCTAAGAAAAAAACTGCTAAGAGGAAAGTAGCCAAGAAGAAGGCCAAGAAAAAAGCGAAGCGCAAACCAAATCCGGCGTTTATGAGACCGATGACGGCCAGCCCGGCATTACAGGCCGTTGTGGGCAGCAGGCCGCTTCCCAGAACTCAGGTCACCAAGAAACTCTGGGATTACATCAAAAAGAACAGGCTGCAGGATAACGTAAACAGAAGGATGATAAACGCTGACGCGCTGCTCAGACCGGTCTTCGGCGGCAAGGGCAAAGTAAGCATGTTCGAGATGACCAAGCTTGTTTCCAAGCATTTGTCCTGATAGTTCTGCTGGACTCTCTTAACAAAAAGCCCCTTCATATGAGAAGGGGCTTTTTTTATCAACGAGCTTTCAATCAGCCTATAATTTTCGCCAGTCGACTTTTATTGAGAAAAACCGCATTCTCGGGACAGAGTTCATGACAGCACATACATTTAATGCATTTATCATAATCGATTCTCATATTCTCTCCCTTAATGGAAATCGCGTTTTGCGGGCAATTGTCCTTGCATATCTCGCACATGGTGCAGTCATCATCATTCATGGCGGGACGTACCCAGACCAGAGGTTCAAGCGTTTTCACCAGAATCGAGGGGATTAAATTAAGGTAAAAATTGCCGGGCATTTTGAAGCTGTCGATCGAATCCCGCTTAAAAGCGGGACCGGATTTTTCGATACGGGAGGATTCCGCCACCCCCAGTCCGCGGCCGGCGGCGATCTCGGTCGGCCATACCCGGCGCTTTTTTTTACAGATAAGCGTCATGACCGAGCTATCCATGGCGACGGCGTCCTCCGATGCGAAAAGAAATCCCAGCCATCTGGGATTACCCGACGCCGGTCCGTCGCCCTCCAGTGCCAGCCCGCCGTCCATTATGTGAAGCCCCGGCTTCACAATGGAAAATATATCCACTATGACTTCGGAAAATGATCTGGCATCCGGATGCTTTTTATGATAATCCGATTTTTTTATTCCCGGAACAAAACCATAGCTGTTCTTAACAGCCCCTGTAAAATTGGTCAAGACATGTGTCTTTAATTTTGGCAAAGATATGATAAAATCCACGTCGAACGCGTATCGCGAAATATGATAGGCGCGATCTTCGACCGAAATCGTTTTCACATCTCCCTGCTCGAATCCTACCAGACTGACGTCGGTCAACTCCGCGATTCCGGTCATACCGGTATTATCCCACACTCTTTTAAGTCCTTTCTCAACTCCCCCCGGAGAATCGCCTATCAAAACCTTCGCCCCGATCTTAACGCACTCCAGTGCGACGGCGCGAACGAGACCGGGATGCGTGGTAATCGCCCTATCGGGTGTCCTGGCCGAAAGCAAATTGGGGTTGATAAGAACCGTCATTCCCGGCTTCACATATCGCCCGAAGCCGCCCAGCGGCTCCATCAGAGATAAAACAGCCGCATACAGTTTTTCAAAATCATATGAGTCGATTAAGATTGAATTTACTGAACTTCTCAATTTCGGTCCCGGTGAATCACCGCTGCCACTAATATTATGAGGTTGATAACTACTTCAGGTTATTTTATTGTTCCGCTTTCTTTTCTCCTAAGTCAATTTTTATCTTTACAATCCTCTGTCCCTCGATCTCGTGGACGGTAAACACGATACCGTCATGCTCGAGAATCTGGCCCTTCGCCGGCAAAGATCCGACAAGGTCATAAATCAAACCTCCGACGGTCTCGATTTCATCGTCGGAAAGTCTCAAATCAAGCTCTTCGTTCAGATCGGATATCGTCACCGTACCGTCAACAATATAAACTCCATCCGAAACTTTCACTATGGGAGGCGGTTCAAGATCGTACTCGTCCTCGATTTCCCCGACTATCTCCTCGATTATATCTTCCATCGTGACAAGGCCGGACGTACCCCCGTATTCGTCCACCACGATGGCGATATGCAGTTTTCGCTTGCGCATCTGGGCGAGCAAATCGTCGATTTTTATATTCTCAGGAATAAAATAAGTTTTCCGGACAATCCTCGATAAATCAACATCTTCCCCCTTCAGCACATAAGTCAAAAGATCTTTGGCGTAGATAATCCCCTTTATCTCATCCGGGGAATTCTGGTACAATGGAATTCTCGAATGCCCGGATTTTCGGATAATTTCGATCACTTCCTTTAAGGGCGTATGGAGTTCAACGCCGACCATATCGACCCGGGGAACCATTATCTCCTTCACAGTTGTTTCACCCAGTTCAACGACTCCGTGAATCATCTCACGATCGTCCTCCTCGAGGATATTGTCCTCCGATGACACCTGGGATGCAAACTGCTCTATAGATTCTTCAATAGCTTTTTCTCTTTCTTCAGGGGTTAGATCGTTTGTTTTTGATTTGCCAAAGAGTTTTTTAATCAGTTCACGGATTGAAAAGCCCGATCCTTCAGATCGCTCTGGCTGCCCATCCGAATCGCCGTCTACTTTTTCCATAGGTTCAGGTAACTTTCCTGCAGAGACCACATCTTTCGTCGACTTTCTTTATCCCCGTCATTATATCCCAGAAGATGCAAAACTCCGTGGACAGTCAGCCTTTCGACCTCCTCGTTATAATTAATATTGTTTTCCCGGGCCTGTCTTCTGGCCTGTTGCAAATTGACATAAATTTCACCTAAAAAATCTCCATCTTCGGCATCGTCCAACTCAAATGCCAGCACATCGGTGGTCCGCTTTTTGTTCAAAAAACGGATGTTGAGATTCTTTATTAATCTATCGGTACAATAAACTATGTTTACAATCTTTTTCTCAGCCGATTCACCGCTTAACAACATCTTAACAAGCGACTTTAAACGTTGTTTATCAATACTGAACCGCCCATCTGAAATCAGTATTTTAATCATCAGGAGGGTATCTCCTCGACCTCCTTTTCCGGATACGCGATTCTGCGATGGAATATTCCGGTCAGGACTCTTACAAAACTCTCCTCGATTTGATGTAAATCTCTCAGCGTTAAGTCGCAATCGTCAAGCTCGCCGGATTCAAATCTTGAGAATGTTATCTTCTTGACCAACCCTTTTATACGAGCCGGGGTCGGATCTTCCAGGGTCCTTGATGCCGCTTCAACAGAATCAGCCAACATAACAATCGCTACTTCCTTGGCCACCGGTTTCGGGCCGGGATAACGAAAATCCTCCACATCAATTTCTTCATTATCAAGCTTTTTTGCTTTGTCGTAAAAATAGGTCATCACGCTGCTGCCATGGTGACCCGTTATGAACTCTATAAGGCACTGGGGAAGACCATTGGCCTCCGCCAGTTCTTTCCCTTCCTTAACGTGGGCTTCCAGTATTAAGGCGGACATCGAGGGCGCCAGCTTTTCATGTTTATTCTTGGCGTCCATCTGATTTTCGACGAAATACTCAGGTTTCGGCATCTTTCCTATATCATGATAATAGGATCCCACCCGGGCCAGCAACGAATTGGCGTTAATCGATTTTGCCGCTTCCTCAGCCAGGGTGCCGATCATGATAGAGTGATGATAGGTACCGGGGGCCTCGAGCGCCAGCCGTTTTAGCAGGGGCCTGTTCAGGTCAGAGAACTCCAGAAGCGTGATATCGGTTGTTAAACCGAATGTCGATTCGAAAAGCGGCAGAAGGCCGATGGTTAAAACCGGCGAGAGAAATCCGTTCAAGACCGCCAGGCCGCTATGACGCCAGAGGTCCGCAATCGGGGTTAATTTCAAAGACTCGATTATATAAACGATCCCGAAATACACGATTGATAGATAAATGATCGATCGGTAAAATTCATGCCGGTGGCGCACTTTCCTTACGGAAAAAGCCGCCACCATACCGGCCGAAACGCCGACAAACGCCACGTCCAACTTAAAGCCCGAAAGCACACCCACCAGGATCGATGCCGCGATCGTAAGGAATAAACCGGTTTCAAGATCAAAAGCTATGGTCACGAGCATGGAAGCTATGGTGATGGGCACGAGATAAGGTGAGAGGAATTTCTGCGATACGACCAGGTATAAAATTATCACCAATCCCGCCAGGAGAATCCCGAACAATATCAAAGCCGAGTTGGAGGCGAATATTTTGCGCCGGAAATAATAAAGATAAAACCCGAAAAATAATATTGGAAACGCCACCAGAAACAGCCTGCCCAGGGGAGGAAGCACAAACTGCCAGAAGCTGCGCGCGCTGTATTCGGTTCTTTTGTAACGGGCCAGCGAGAGCAGTTTATCGCGATGAATATCGGTTACCCGCTCATTGGCCTTGATTATTCTGTCGTCTTTGTAAACCCATCCTTTGTAAGGCGTTATCGCCTCAATCTCCGCATTCTTGTTCCGGGTCGTGATATCCTTGTCGAATTTCAGATTGGATTCCAGAAAATGATTCGCGATTGATATGGATAATCTCCCGGCCCGCGGATCCTTTGAAAAAACCGTGCCCGCTTTAATACCGATATAATTTATTGCCTTGGTTGAATCGAAAATCTGCTCGCGTGAAATCGTCCTCGATTCCTCCCCCATTACCAACGTTACAAGCCCGGATTCCTTGAAAGGTAGATTTGCGAAATCGGAGATCATACCGTTCGTTAATATGGTATTCATAATATCGATGCAAAATTCTTCCACCCTCCCGCCGATGACGGGATCGGCAAATACGGCAACCAAAGAATCCGGGAACATATGATAATCTGAACGCAGGGAATCTATAAAATTCTGACCTTCAATATCCGATGAAACCAGCGAATCGACCCTGTTAAAAAACCTCATAACCCTCTCGTTGATAGAGGCCGTAATAATGGCGTCATATACGGCGGCGGGTCTGAGGTTTCGAATAACCAGATTGCGGTCTCTTTTCATTTCCTCTTCGGTCTTCAATATGGGGAAATCGAAAGGAGCGACCAGGTCTTTCGCGGCTATCTCTCCGGTCTGCGGAATCTCAATGGGCAAATACACCTTATCTATGGGATAAAGAAAAGTAATCCCGAAAACCAGAACCGCGGCAAGGGCAACGCGAAATACCAGATTATGACCGTGCAGCAGCTCGTCCTTCGGGCCGGCATCCCTGGGTTCGGGCGATTTTCTCTTTGACGCATTTCTTTTCTTATTGGGTGAGCTCATCAGGGATTCCTTTTCCGCGTCCTTCTCGACGTTGAGGGTTTCTCGTATGCTTTTATAATATCCTGAACCAGCCTGTGCCGGACAACATCCTTCTCGGTAAGCTCAATAAATCCTATGCCTTTAATATGCCCCAGTTTCTTTTCCGCCGGCACAAGGCCCGAGGCGTTTTTATTTTCCAGATCGATCTGCGTAATGTCCCCCGTAATAACGGCTTTCGATCCCTCCCCCAACCTGGTCAAAAACATGAACATCTGTGGATTGGTGGTGTTCTGAGCCTCATCCAATATTACGAAGGCGTTATTCAATGTTCTCCCTCTCATAAATGCCAGCGGGGCTATTTCAATTACTCCCATCTCCATAAGTTTCTTTATTTTCTCGAACTGAAGCATATCCTGCAAAGCGTCATAAAGCGGGCGAAGATACGGGTCAACCTTGGCCCTGATATCGCCCGGCAAGAATCCGAGATTCTCTCCCGCTTCCACCGCCGGGCGGGTCAGGATTATCCTGGAAACCCGTCTGGTCTTGAAGGCCTGAACCGCCATGGCGACGGCGAGATAGGTTTTGCCGGTGCCGGCAGGGCCGATGGAAAAAACAATATCTCTGGCCTCGATCAAATCGAGATAATTCTTCTGCCCGACAGTTCTCGGCTTGATAATCTTCTGCGTGGATAAAGACGTAACTATCCCCGAATTCCCGTCAACCTCTCCGGAGGGCGCTATGCCTTCATCTTTAATAACCGCGATGGAATAAAGTATATATCTGTTATCGAGTTCGCCGGTGGCCTTAACATGATCGATAATATCGTATATAATTTTTTCCGCCTTCTGGACATTGTCAGGATCGCCCTTGATATTAATCCAATCGCCGCGTGCCGCTATCTCGACGTCAATCTCTTCCTCTATGATGCCGAGATGCGTATGGTCGGTGCCGAAAAGCAGACGGGGATCGATATCCTTCAGTTCAATGGTCTTCTGGATCTTGGATGCCATCTATTTCTTCTTTTTCTCTTTAATTATCAAACCCAGTTCGTCAAGCTGAGCCTGATCGATCTCCGTCGGAGCGCCGTCCATGAGCGATTGAGCGGCCGTCGTTTTGGGAAAAGCTATAACGTCCCTTATCGAATCGGAATCAGTCATGAGCGCCACGATCCTGTCAAATCCCGGAGCTACCCCCCCGTGGGGCGGGGCGCCGTATTCCAGAGCCTTTAGAAGAAATCCAAACATCCTGTCCGCCCGCTCCTCGTCTATGCCCAGTATCGACAAAACCTTCTCCTGCATCTTTCTATTATGTATTCTAATTCCGCCCGAAGCGATCTCAATTCCGTTTAAAACAAGATCGTATTGATTCCCTCTTATCCCGGCCCAGGGGTGCTCGGGGTCTGAGGGCGGCAATTCCGATTTGGCCCCGATATCCAGAAGCTCGATATCTTCATGGTGAGGTGACGTTACGATATTATGCATAGCGTCAAACCTGCCCAGGTCGGGATTATATTCAAAAAGCGGAAACTCACACACCCATAAAAACGCCCATTTCATTCGGGAGGTTTCCGAAAGCTCCTCTCCGAGCTTAGCTCTCAACGCTCCCAGCGAATCACAGGCCGTTTTCCATCGATCGGCCACAATGAGGAGGCCGTCACCCGTTTCGACTTCACCTCTCTCCAACGCGAGGTTTATTTCATCTTCGCTTAGAAATTTGGCCATGGGCGATTTAATTTCGCCGTCCCTCTTTAGAAGATACGCCAGCCCCTTCGCGCCTTTGCTCTTCGCGATCTCTGTCAGATCGTCGATCCGTTTGCGGGAGATATCGGCTCCGCCCTTATACCTGATACCTCTGATAACGCCGCCCTTCGACAGGGCGTTTGAAAACACCTTGAATTTCGAGTTCGCGAAAATATCCGACAGGTCGGTTATTTGAAGATCGAAACGGAGATCGGGTTTGTCGATACCGTATCTGTCCATAACCTCTTTATATGTAAGCCTGGCAAACGGCGCTTCAATGTCGTCGTTCAGCACTTTCTTGAAAAGATGTTTCATCATCCCTTCGACCACCTCGAAAACGTCATCCTGGTTGACATAAGACATTTCGAGATCGATCTGAGTGTGCTCGGGCTGCCTGTCAGCCCTCAAATCTTCGTCTCTCAAACAGCGGGCCAGTTGGTAATACCTGTCAAAACCGGAAACCATCAGAATCTGTTTTAAAAGCTGCGGCGATTGCGGAAGGGCATAGAATTTGCCCTTCTGTTCACGGGACGGCACCACGTAATCCCTGGCGCCTTCGGGAGTGGACCTGATCAGCATGGGAGTCTCTATCTCCACAAAATCCCGCGAGTCCAGATACTCCCTTACCGCGCGGGTGGCCTGGTGGCGGATTTCGAGTTTGCGCTGCAACCAGGGTCTTCTCAAATCCAGATACCGATATTTCAACCGCAATTCTTCCGATGCCGCGGGGTTGTCCTCCACCAGGAAAGGCGGCGTTTCCGATCTGTTGAGTATCTCAATGGAATCGGCCCTGATCTCGATCTTTCCCGTAATCATCTGCTTGTTTTCCATATCTTTCGGCCGTAATCTTACATCCCCGGATGCCCTGATAGAATACTCATACCTGACCGAACGCGCCAGTTCCATAAATTCGTCGGAAACTTCTTCGGGATCGAAAGCTATCTGCGTTACTCCCCACCTGTCTCTCAAATCTATAAAGATCAATCCCCCCAGGTCACGGTGTCCATCCACCCAACCGCAAAGAGTAACCTTCCGCCCGATATCCGATTCGTTCAACTGCCCGCAGGTATGGGTTCTTAACGACGTGCTCAAGTCTTTATTATTTACTTCCAATCAACTCTCCAAGTTGAATCGCGTTCTTGACCTTTAAAAAGTCATTTAATTCGATTTCGAATTGGCGGGAATCAACCATGTTTCTTAAAACCGCTTTTCCCCTGGCCATTTCATCCTCTGCAAGAATAATAGAATAATTAAAACCGCTTTTATCCGCCTGTTTCATCTGCGCCTTCAAAGAACGCCCTAAATAATCAATATCGGCAGGAAGACCGAGTTTCCTGATTTTCGTCACCAGGCCGAAGGCCTCTTTTTTATACCTAAAATCCCTGACTACTACATAGAAACCGAAATTTTTACGGTCTCCTGCAGGTTCTTTTGCGGCCATCGCCAGTATAACTCTTTCCATGCCGGCAGCGAATCCGATACCCGGCGTGGGTTTTCCCCCGAGCTGCTCCACCAGCAGATCATAACGGCCCCCTCCCGAAATCGAATCCTGGGATCCCAATTTTTCAGACTTTATCTCCCAGGCGGTGCGAGTATAATAGTCGAGCCCTCTTACCAGCTTATTATCAAGCTCATAAGATATCCCTATATGATTTAGAAATTCGCACACCGTATCGAAATGTTTCCTGTTTTCATCGGAAAGATAATCGAATATAACCGGCGCGTCTTTTAAAAGAGCGATACATTCCTCCCGCTTGCAGTCGAACATTCTCAATGGATTAGTCATAAATCTTTTCTTACAGTCGACGCAAAATTCATCGAGGATGGATTTGATAAAATCGGAAAACGCTTTCTTATGCGATTTGCGTTCCTCCGGCATTCCTATGGAATTGACACAAAGTTTCATATCATCTATGCCGAGCGATTCCATGATATGGTAATTCGCCGCGATTATTTCAGCGTCTACGGACGGGTCCAGCGAACCGATGGCCTCAAAGCCGAATTGGTAGAATTGACGGAATCGCCCCGCCTGAGGTCTCTCCTGACGGAACATCGGACCCGCGTACCAGACCTTTACCAATCCCCGCCTGGATCCCATGGAATGCTCAATATATGATCTCACCACGGACGCCGTACCCTCGGGCCTTAAGGTCAGCGACCGATCGCCCTGATCTCTAAATGTATACATCTCCTTGGTTACAACGTCGCTGGCCTCGCCGATTCCGCGTGAAAATAACTCCGTGGCTTCAAAAACAGGAGTATGTATAAACCCGTAATTATATTCATCCGCGGTTTTTGATACGGCGGTAACAATCTTCCTCCATATATCCGCTTCGGCAGGCAGAATATCCCGTGTACCGTAAATCGCCTTGATTTTTTCACCTGACATAAATCGCCGCCTTTAATTTACATGCCATACGTTCAGGAATCAATAATATTTAATGCTTTATAATGCAACGTAAATTACCTATGAAATACGCTTCCGTAACTTCAAGACATATATCCCGGATGCCGACACGGCCCCTAAAACATCCGCAAGCATATCGAATCCATCCGCCTGACGGCCGGGGACAAACAGCTGATGAAACTCATCCATAACTCCGTATAAACCTGAAACACAGGCGGAGATCCAGAAAACTTTCCCCGGACTAAGATTCCGTCTGCTGAAAGCGTGAGTTACAAATAATCCCAGAAAGAAAAATTCGCCGAAATGAGCCATTTTATCGGTAATCTTAAATCCCA
>CBFCYP010000082.1:0-14894 GCA_965602185.1 uncultured bacterium | reverse complement strand
GTGGTGTCCTGGGCGTAGGTCAAAGACGTGGCGAGGAGCAAATAAACAGAGCCGAGGATTAAAATTATTATAATTCTCAGATTTTTCATCCCGCCTCGTTAGATTAAGGTTCGATTATAATATAACGGTTTATCCATGATTGGCAATGAGAATATGGGGGATTTTGTGCGGCGTCAGGAATCCTTTCCTGACGCATTGTTACGGCAGGAAGGGGTTCCTGCCGGCGCGGGGAGTTCATCCACGATTGGCAATGGGAATTTGGGGGCTTCGCCCACCCGTTGGGTGGGACACCGACGATCTGCGTGTCGCCATGCCTACGGCGTGGTTGCGACCGCATTCTCGCGGTCAGAATGAAGCTGACACGCGAGTTAAAGTTGGGAGGACAGACATTCCTGTCTGTCCTTTATGACGATAATTCCAACTTCGGCCGGACAAGAATGTCCGGCCTACCGGGGGATTTTTGTAGAGTCGTAGGTCAAATCCCCCCGGGATTTGACGCCACGATGTCAGGTCTCGGGGAGACCTGACCTACGGCTTCGCCCACCCGTTGGGTGGGACACCGACGATCTGCGTGTCGCCATGCCTACGGCGTGGTTGCGACCGCATTCTCGCGGTCAGAATGAAGCTGACACGCGAGTCAAACATAAAAAGTCGGGAGGACAGACATTCCTGTCTGTCCTTTATGGCAATAATTTCAATTTCGGCCGGACAAGAATGTCCGGCCTACCAGATAAAATGGTAAGTTGAGAGGTCATCCCCCAACATGTGGTCCTGGCGTCGGGTTCCTGCGGAACGCCGACCTACAAAAAGATCGCGTAATAAAAAAAAGGGGCGAATATCAATTCGCCCCTGCGAGAATCGTTTTATTCGATTTTAGGTCTTTACGAATATCTTCATGAAGGGGAATTTCTTCACGATTATCTTGTTTTTCAGTTTGCTGATGGCGCCGGTGGGATTGAGATCCTTGGGGCAGACCAGCTGGCAGTTGAAAATGGTATGACATCTGAAAACCCCGAACTCCGAGGCCACCATGGCGAGACGTTCTTCGGTGGCGCCGTCGCGGGAATCATCCACGAATCTCAGAGCTTTCAAAAGCGCGTGAGGACCCAGGTACTTAGGATCGCCGTAGGCTACCGGGCAGGAGCCGTAGCAAGAACCGCACATGATACAGTCGACATGATGATCGATCTTTTTTCTGTCTTCGACAGACTGGTAGTATTCTTTTTCCGGCGGGTCTTCTCTGGGAATCAGGTACGGTTTGATAGCCTTGAAGTTATCATAGAACGGTTTCATATCCACCACCAGGTCCTTTAGAACCTGAAGATGAGCGAGGGGACGAATGACAACGGGAGGCTTCAGATTATCTACCTGGGTTCTGCAGGCCAGTCCGTAGGAACCGTTAATATGCATGGCGCAGGAGCCGCAATTGGCCTCGCGGCAACTCGACCTGAAAGCGAACGACGGATCTTTATTTTCCATTATCCAGTAAAGGGCCTCCAGAAGCGTCATCCCCTTGACGGTTTCAACCTCGAATGTTTGAAAATGCGGATCGCGTCCGTCATCGGGATCATACCGGAATACTTTAAACGTCGTCGTGCTCATCTTAGTACTTCCTTTCTTCCGGAGGGTATTTTGAAAGATCGACCTCGCTGGTGGAAAAATCGGGGCCATCCGGGGTCCAGGACGCCAGCGTATGATGCATCCATTCGTCGTCGTTACGTTTATTGAAATCCCGTCTGAAATGAGCGCCCCTGCTTTCGGTTCTGCGAATGGCGCCGGCGGTGATAACCTCGGAGATTTCCATGTTGCCGGCGAGTTCCATAATCCAGACCTTATCCATATTGAAGGTCCTGACAGGACTGATGGTACGAATATTCTTGAATCGAGCTTGAAGCTCCTTGATTTCCTTTAAGGCTTCCTCCAGTTCCTCGCCGGTTCTGAATATACCCACTTTGCTGGTCATGACGTTCTGTAGATCTGTCCTGAGCTGGTATGGGTCCTCTGTTCCACCTGGCCTGGCGAAGGAGTTAATCCTATCGGCGAGGGCTTTCTGGGCTCTGGTCAGGGTAGCCTCATCGCCGGTTTTGGGCAGCTCTTTTACATAAGAAGCGGCGGCCTCCCCGGCGCGCCGTCCGAAAACAATGGTTTCCAGCAGAGAATTGCCGCCCAGCCTGTTAGCGCCGTGAACGGAGACGCAGGAGCATTCGCCGGCGGCATAAAATCCCGGGGCTTTGGTGATACCGTCCTTATCGCAATTGATGCCACCCATGGTATAGTGGGTGGCGGGATTGATGGGAATCGGCGTATCTATAGGATCAATTCCTACAAAATCGAGGCAGATCTCGCGAATGCCGGGAAGCCGTTCCATAATCTTCTCTCTTCCCAGGTGACGAAGATCGAGGTGAACATAACCGCCCTCGAACCCCCGGCCCTCCTCGACCTCGGTGGCGATAGAGCGGCTGACAATATCGCGGGGCGCCAGCTCCATCACCTTCTCGGAGACATAGCGGCTCATAAATCTCTCGCCGTCTTTATTGGTCAGGATACCGCCTTCACCGCGGCAACCCTCAGTCATAAGGATATTCGATCTATAGAGACCGGTGGGATGGAACTGTATGAACTCCATATCCTTCAGCTGAATGCCGGCCCAATACGGAATGGCCTTCGCCAATCCCGAATTGACCAGCGCATTTGTGGTATTTCCGAAAATCCTGCCGGAGCCGCCAGTGGCGAAGATCACGGCATTGGCGGCGACCAGTTCGAGTCTGCCCTCCGGGATATTCAAAGCCACAACACCTTTACAGACTCCCGATTCATCACGAGCAAGCTGAAGAACCATCCATTCTTCATAGTATTTGGTATTCAATCTCACAGTCTGCTCGTAAAGCGTATGCAGCAGATAGAGCCCGGTTTTATCGGCTCCGTAACATGTTCGAGGATAACCGGCCCCTCCGAAGGGTCTCTGGCAGATTTTCCCGTTTTCCATTCTTGAGAACGGGCATCCCCAGTGTTCCATCTGGTAGATCACCCGGGGAGCATCGTTGGCCATGGTTATGGCGGCTTCCTGGTCAGCAAGGAAATCTGAACCCTTTACGGTATCGTAGGCGTGCCGTTCAGGGGTATCGTCGGCGGAATCGGGGTTATTGGCCAGAGCGGCGTTGATACCGCCCTGAGCGGCGCCGGAATGCGATCTAAGGGGATGAAGTTTCGAGAGCACCGCGACATCCGCGCCTTTGGCTCCGGCCGCGACCGCTGCCCTCATACCGGCCAGACCGCCTCCTATCACTATAACATCGTGGAAAATCATACCAGACCTCCCAGAGACGCGTGCGAAGTGAAAACCCTGGGAAGCATAACCGAAAGAGAGATTATCGCCAGTATGGCGAAGACCAGCACAACCGCGATAACCAGAGATTTATGCTTGCTGGAAATATCCGCGAAATCCATCACAGTTATTGAAAGACCGTTAACCATATGATAAAATATGACCAGGATGAGTCCTATTTCCAGAAAATGGAAAAGAGGAGTCTGGACGTCGCTCAATCTCTGGTTAAAAGCCTCGGCGCCTTTATTAGCTGAACCCAGTACCCACATATGAGTAAAAAGATAGAAAAGAAGCAACAGACCGGTAATCCGATGCAGAAACCAGGAAAAGGTACCGACATTCGGATTTAATTTTAATTCCTCTTTGGTGCCCTTGAAGACGTATTTGATTCTCATACCACTCCTCCTTTGAAGAAAGAGCTGAGAGTTGTAAAGGAATAGTATGCGGTAAGTATACCGACCGCCCAGAGAATGGTCAGCCATACCAGCTGTACTCCTCTCGCGGGTCTGAAATCGAGAACGACGGCCCACAGGCCGTTGAGTCCGTGAAACAACGCGGAGATGATGAAGAGAAAATAGAATATCAGCCATCCCAGGTTACCCTGCAGTCTCTCAAGCACAAAGGAGAAATCCAGCAGACCCTGGGTGGTGAAATTGAAATCCCAGTGGAGCACTTTGACATGAGTAAAGAGGAAAATAGCCAGAATGACGCCCGTAACTCTTTGAAAAAGCCAGAAAAAAGCGCCGCGGGCGGCAATAGATTGAGTCATGCAATGCCTCCTGCATCGTTTGCGTCGAAGATAAGAGTCGAATTTTCCCTTCTTTTAAACTTCGACAGGAGAATTATCATTGAAAAATAATCGCAAGTTTTCATTTTAAAATTTTAGGCAACCATATCCGGAAAAACAACGAATATTTAAGCGTTACTTCCGGTATTTTTCCGTTCCCTCGACAAAAATATTTCCGCCGTGACTATCCTGGGCAACGATTATGGGAAAATCGACCACTTTGAGTCTGCGGACCGCCTCCGGACCCAATTCTTCGTAAGCGACAACTTCTGAATCTGTAATGCGT
This sequence comes from uncultured bacterium, assembly GCA_965602185.1. Lineage (GTDB taxonomy): Bacteria > Zixibacteria > MSB-5A5 > UBA10806 > UBA10806. The sequence continues at coordinate 10,496 of CBFCYP010000082.1, read as the reverse complement.
TTTGCCATCAAGGCCCCGGCGCCGCCGGTAGCGACAAAATAGGCACCTTTATATTGCTTTAGGGCGTCCGTAACGTCCTTGCCCATTTCTCCTTTTCCAATCATGCCTTTCAGGCCGGCTTTTATCATCTTGGGAGAATACTTATTCATTCTCCCGGAAGTCGTCGGTCCTGCGGATCCGATAACCTGACCCGGTTTGGCGGGCGACGGGCCGACAAAATATATTATTTGACCGGCAGGATCGAAGGGCAGGTTTTTGTCCTTATCCAGCAGTTCCACCATCTTTTTGTGCGCGGCATCTCTGGCCGTATAGATATAACCATTAAGAATCACCTTCTGGCCCGCGCGCAGCTTTTCAATATCTTGATCTGATACGGGAGTATTTAATTTTATCGCTTCCATATTATTTCCTCTCAGATTATGACCTCTTTATGCCTTGCCGAATGACATTGCGTATTAACCGCTACCGGCAAACTGGCGATGTGACACGGATGAGTTTCAATATGTACGGCCAGAGCCGTGATCCTGCCGCCCAATCCCTGAGGTCCTATTCCGGTATTGTTTATCCTCTCCAGAAGTTCCTTCTCCATCTCAGCGTAATAGGGATCGGGATGAACCAAGCCGATTTCCCTTAATAGAGATTTCTTGGCCAGATAGGCGCATTTATCAAAGGAGCCGCCGATTCCAACGCCCACGATAATCGGAGGGCATGGATTTCCTCCCGCTATTCTAACGGTTTCCACTATAAAGTCTTTAACGCCCTCTTCGCCGTCGGACGGTTTTAGTATCTTTATCGCGCTCATATTCTCCGAACCGCCTCCCTTAGGGAGAACAGTGATTTTGATTTTATCACCCTCGACAATATTAATGGAGATGACGCCGGGGGTGTTATCGCCCGTGTTTTTGCGCCTTAGAGGATCTTCCACCATCGATTTTCTCAAATAACCGTCGCCATAACCCTGTCTTATGCCTTCCTGGATGGCTACCTCGAGGGTAGCGCCGTCAATATGAACGTCGGAACCGAGCTCAACGAAAACGGCAGTCAGGCCGGTATCCTGGCAGAGTGGCAATTGTTCGTTTTTGGCTATTTCGGCGTTTTCAAGGATCTGGTTCAAAATCTCTTTTCCCAGCGGCGATTCTTCCTTGTCCAACGATTTTCTAATTACTCTGACGACATCGTCCCCAAGAAAATAATTGGCATCCATACAAAGCTTTTTCACAGCCGAGGTAATTTCATCGGAACTAATATTTCTCATGTTTCCTGCCTTTGATGAATTCGTCCAATCCTTTTAAAAGGTTTTCACAGGCGTCGTAAACTTCGGCCGGTCTGTTTGTAGCAAGTTCTCCACCGGTGGACACGATTTTATTTTTTTCGTCCAGCACCACCTCCCCGGGCCTTGTAACAACCGCCTGCGCTCCCGTACTTACAGCGCCCGCCTGCAGTTTCGGATCGTTACCGACAGTTATTACAGCTTCCGATGCTATAATTCCCTGCAAGGCTTTCACCACCAGGAGAGACGCTGATCCAAACGCGCCGATGGGCTTGCCGAGCCTGTAAATTCCCTTCACCAGGATCTTGAAAATATCGTTAATTTTAAATGCGTTTCCGGATTTTTCGAAATCACATAGAGAATCGAAGAGAGCTTTCCCGCCGGGAATAATAAGGGTATCTATACCGGTGGCTTTAATTTCTTCAATAGGGACAATCGGCGATCTGGATAATTTCGCTTCGATATGCCTGGTTTGCTCGTCGCCATCAGTACTCAGGGTTATAGGTAACCTTAAATATCCTTTATTCTCCAGATGCAGAAAACAAAAAATTATCTCCCAGAAAGCACCGCCGGTTACAATGACTCCGATTTTTCTGGGAGATTTTGTCATTTTTGAAAGATCATATGATAAAATTCACATCCAGGTCTAATTTAAATCCCCGCATACCAGGGCGGGGATTTTTCAGGAAATAACCGAAACGATTTTTCTGTCGCGGCCTTTTCTGCTGTAGCGCACCACGCCATCGCTGAGCGCGTACAGGGTATTGTCTTTGGCGTGACCGACGTTTTCGCCGGGATGAATCTTTGTACCACGTTGGCGGATTATAATCGAACCGGCATTGACTCTTTGACCTCCAAAGAGTTTAACACCCATTCGCTGACCATGCGAGTCCCGTCCGTTTTTTACAGATCCTTGCCCTTTTTTGTGAGCCAACTAATTCCCCTTTCCTTAAACGCTGTAATTTACAATTTCATTTTGATCTGTCAAGAGATCTTTCTAATTTATTCGATCCAAACAGCTTAAAATTGAAGTTCGGCGTAATCGATCCGCAAAGTCCATTTTTTCAAAGCTAATAAAAAAACCCGGCGCCCGAGATCGACGCCGGGCAAAAGATCTATCCGTCTAATCCGCGGCGTTTGATTTCTCGGGTTCCATCTCGGCAACCGCGATCTTTTTGATGCCGAATTTAAGCCGATCCTCATCGGGATGCCTGGATACCTCCACATGGAAATTCCTGCTGAATTCACCCTTTAAAATCTCTTCCGACATGGGATCCTCGAGATATTTCTGCAACGCGCGTTTCAACGGCCTGGCGCCGAAATTGGGATCCCATCCCTTGTCGACCAGGTATTCCCGGGCGTCCGGATTCAGGGTTATGGTAATATTTTTATCGGCCAACCTCTTCAAGAGATCTCTCAGAAGGATATCGATAATGCTGAAAATATGCTCTTTTTCCAGGGCATGAAATATCACCGTTTCGTCAATTCTGTTAACCAGTTCAGGATTAAAGGTTTTTTTCATTTCGTCGAGAATCCGGTCTTTCATCTTGTCATAGTCAGTTTTGGCGTCATCCTTCTGAAAACCGATTCCCTTGCCAACCACGGCTTGCCTGGTTCCCATATTGGACGTCATTATGATCACGGTATTTCTGAAATCGACCTTGCGCCCGAAAGAATCGGTCAGCTGACCGTCATCGAGAAGCTGCAGGAGTATATTAAAGACTTCGGGATGGGCTTTTTCAATTTCATCCAGGAGGACAACCGAATACGGTTTTCTGCGAACCTTTTCTGTAAGCTGGCCGCCCTCTTCATAACCGACGTATCCGGGAGGGGCCCCGATAAGCCGCGAGACGGCGAACTTCTCCATATACTCGGACATATCGATACGAACCAGGGATTCCTCGTCCTCGAACAGGAATTCCGACAACACTTTGGCCAGCTCCGTCTTACCCACGCCGGTCGGTCCCAGGAAAATAAAAGAACCAATAGGTCTAATGGGATCTTTCATTCCGGCCCGGGCCCGTCTTATGGCCTTGGCGATTTTGGCGATAGCTTCTTTCTGCCCGACAATGTTCTGGGCCAACTCGTCCTCCATGCGAAGTAGCTTTCTGGATTCCTTTTCCTCCAGTTTGAATAGAGGTATGCCGGTGATTTTTGAAATAACCGTTGAGATATCCTCTTCCTTCAATTCGATTTTTTCGGAATTGCGTTTATCTTCCCATTCTTTTTTCAGGCTCTCGAGTTCTTCCTTTTTTATTTTTATGGTATCCCTCAGTTGTGCCGCTTTTTCGAACTCCTGGCCCTTTACGGCCAGTTCTTTTTGCTTCGAATACTCGATTATCTCGTCTTCGAGCTGATTGAAGGTCTCCGGTTTTGTAAAGGCGGATAAATGCACCCTGGAACCGGCCTCATCGATCACGTCAATCGCCTTATCGGGCTGAAATTTGCCGGATATATACCTGTCGGATAGAATAACGGCGGCCTCTATGGCTTCATCGGTAATGACCACTTTATGATGGTCTTCGTATTTCTCCCGGAGTCCGCGTAATATCTCTTTTGTATCCTGGGTGGATGGAGGATCGATCATAACCGTCTGGAATCTTCTGTCTAAAGCCCCGTCTTTTTCGATATATTTCCGGTATTCGTTTAGAGTGGTCGCCCCGATGCACTGTAGCTCCCCCCGCGACAACGCCGGTTTGAATATATTAGACGCGTCAAGAGAACCCTCGGCCCCCCCGGCGCCGACGATAGTATGAAGTTCGTCGATAAAAATGATCACATCTTTGGAAGCCAGTATTTCACTCATTACCGCTTTCAGGCGTTCCTCGAATTGACCGCGGTATTTCGTTCCGGCAACCAGGGACGCCATATCCAGGGTAACGATCCTTTTTTCCTCCAGAATCTGAGGAACCTTGCCGACCACGATTCTCTGGGCCAATCCCTCGGCGATGGCGGTTTTGCCGACTCCCGGCTCACCGATCAAGACGGGATTGTTTTTCTTGCGCCTGGACAGTATCTGGGTAACCCGCTCGATTTCGTCATCGCGGCCGATTATGGGATCGAGTTGATCGCGTCGGGCCAACTCCGTCAGGTCCCTGCCGAAATGATCGAGCGCGGGGGTTTTGGTTTTCTTGCGTTTTTTTCCGAAAGCGGACGGTTTTCCGGTCTGGATATTGCGCAGCTCCTCGTACACCTCTTTATAATCAACGTCGTACATGGCCATTACCTGAGCCGCGACGCCTTCTTCATCCTTGAGCAGGGCCAGCAGAATATGCTCGGTATCGATGTCCTTGGATTTCAGGGCCCTGGCCTCGTTGCCGGAAACCTCGAGGGTCTTTTTGGCTCTGGCGGTTAAAGGCAGTTGACCCATCTGCATGGTGCCGCCGGAAGGCTGAACCATCTCCTCAATAGAACCTTTGAGTTCGTTGGCATCTATACCTATATTATTCAAAATCTCAATCGCGGTACAATCTCCGAGACGTATAAGACCCAAAAGCAGATGTTCCGTCCCTATATAATCATGCTTTAAACGCGCCGCCTCATCGCGAGCGTATTCAATTGCCTTGCGAGCCTTTTCAGTGAACATCTCGTTCATTAAAACACCTCATTTCAAAAATACTAAAATTCCTCGGATTTATTAAACCGTTGCCTGACCAGGTTCGCCCGCACAATGTCGCGCTCGACATTGTCCATTTCCTTGTTCATATATTTTTGCAGGTGCGCGGGCTGGGTAATGATCAACAGCTCATTTAATTCGCGGTAGTTGAATTTATCTATTATCCCCAGAGACAGTCCCAGCCTCAAAGCGGACAGCATGTTCATGACCTCACTGGAGGTCAGGACCCTGGCATGGCTCAAAATCCCGTAGGATCTCCAAACCTTGTCCTCTATTTGATCGGGGGCGTTGGACATTAACTGCTCCTGGGCGTTTTGTTCGTTCTCAATGATCTTTTTGGTAACCTTGACCAGCGAATCGATAATCTCCTCTTCGGTGCGGCCCAGGGTCGTCTGATTGGAGATCTGGAACAGGTTGCCCAGAACATCCGTACCCTCTCCGTAAAAGCCTCGAACCGCCAGACCGATTTTGGAGATGTTCGCGATAACGCCCTCTATCTCGCCGGTATGAACGAGTCCCGGCAGATGAATCAGAACGGAGGCGCGAAGTCCCGTTCCGACGTTGGTGGGGCATGAAGTCAGATAGCCGAATTGATCGTTAAAATCATATTGAATAAGACCGGAGAGCTCATCGTCGATCCTGCTGGCGATCTCCCAGCATTCATTCAGGGACATGCCGGATGAGATCACCTGAAGACGAATATGATCCTCCTCATTGAGCATTATTGAGATTTTCTCATCATCACCAATAAATAAACCGCGTCCGGAACCTCCCCGCATAAATTCGGGTGATATCAGATGTCTTTCCATGAGGAATTTCTGGCTGAGATTATCTATATCGGCGGTCGGGATAAATTTTCCGTCTTTCAGCAAAGGCACTTTATCGAAAGTGGGGGAAAGAAAATCCAGAATTTTTCCGCGGGATTCAGTATCGGCCGACGGAGGAAACGGGAAATCCGATATATTTCGAGCGAGCCGTATTCTCGATGAGAGAACCGCAAAGGAATCCGGCCCCTCTCCGTTCAGCCAGGGTGCAGATTTTCCGGACATTTTATTTATAAACGAAAGTTCCATATTATTCCTCTAAATTTGGTCCGTTAACTCCCGGATTTTATCTCTTAACACCGCCGCCGCTTCGAAATCTTCCTGTTCTACGGCGCGTTTTAGCTCTTCACGCAATCGTCTGTCCTCCCGTAAAGGCTTCATCGCGTCGGTCGTGGCGGAAGGCATCTTACCGCGGTGCTCATTTGATCCGTGGATTTTTCTAAGAAGATCGTTCAGATCAGCCCCGAAAGTCATGTAGCATTGCCCGCATCCGAACCGCCCGGTTTTGCCGAGTGATTCGAAGGTCAACCCGCATGAAGGGCATTTTTTATATTGCAGGGATTTGACTTTCTTGCTTTCAGCGGCGGATTTGCTGGTGCCCATCATTCCGGTAACGAATTCCGCGAGCGGGAACGGTATATTCTCAAATGGAGAATGAAAACCCCTTTTCTCGGCGCAACTCCGGCAGAGATTCAGAACCACTTTCTTGTTGTTCACAATCTGCGTAAGATGAACCGTAGATTCAACTTTTTTACAATCCTGGCAAAGCATCTTATTTTCCCTCAGTATTTTAAACCCGCGGACAAATATTTCAGTTCCCTGTCAATATAGGGCTCAAGTTGAATTTGCCGCAAGTCATTTCAGTTTCACGTCATAATCCGGCCTTCGGATAAACGAAACAGCTTTTTTCCGGTTTTTGCGAGATCCGGATTGTGTGTCGCTATTAACACGCCTACACCTGTGGTGTCGACAAGTTTCGTAAATAACTTTATCAGGGAGTCGGCATTTTCTTTATCGAGATTGCCCGTAGGTTCATCCGCAAGAAGCAGTTCAGGGGAATTTATGAGCGCCCTGGCCACCGCCGCTCTTTGCTGTTCGCCCCCCGATAACTGGTTGGGATAATGGTCTTTTCTGTGAGATATGGAAAGATCGGAAAGCAGCTCGCAAGCTTTTTCGTAGCTCTGATCCCGTGATATCCTTTTTATCAAAGCCGGTATCATCACGTTTTCTACGGCGGTAAAATCGGGCATTAAGTGATGCATCTGAAAGACGAATCCGATTCTGGTGTTCCGCAAGGTATCGAGTTTTTCGGGTCTGAACTCATTTATGGATTCTCCGTTAAACCTGATATCGCCGGAATCGGGTTTTATGAGCCCCGCGAGAATATAAAGCAAAGTGCTTTTCCCGGAGCCCGATTGTCCTGAGAGTATTGAGAGATCGCCCTTTTCCAACTGCAAAGAGGCGCCTTTTAAAACCTCGACGAAAGTATCACCGGATTGAAATTTCTTGTGGATATTTTCCGCGTCCAACAGCATCATAAGTTACCGGTTATTCATAGCGAATAATCTCGACGGGATCCAACCTCGCGGCCCTCCTGGCAGGATAAATCGAAAATATCAATCCGATCAGGGAACCCAGAATGAAAATAAGGAGAACATCCAGAACTCTGATCTCTACCGGCAGCGCCGAGATAAAATAGATATCCGAAGGCAGCGAAATTACGGAAAACTTTTTCTGAATATAAAGCAGGATCAGGCCTATGGTCTCTCCGATCATAGCGCCGAAAGCTCCGATTATGAGACCCTGATAGGCGAATATTTTCTTTAACCTGGATTTGGACAGCCCGAAGGCGGAGAGTATGCCGATATCGCCCCTTTTGGCCAGAACCATCATTATCAAAAGAGCGATAATATTGCTCGCCGCGACAATCACGAAAAGCATGAGAACTATAAACATCATCCATTTCTCCAGGGTCATCCATGAAAACAGGTTGCGGTTATGTTCTTTCCAGTCCAGGGCCATATACTGGTATCCCAGGGCGTCCTCGATTCTCTCCGCGACCGCCCAGGCGTTATAAAAATTGGTGGTCTTGACTTCTATGGTAGTTATATCGTCACCCAGTTCGAAAAGATCCTGGGCGTCATAAAGAGATATATAAACGAAATTGTCATCGTAGGTCGACATCCCGGTCTCGACAATCCCCGTAACCATACAGGGTTTGATTTTGGGAGAAAAACCCGCGAGATCGCTCTCGACGTTTTTTAATGAATAAAGCCGGACTTTATCGTTTATGGAAACGTTCAGCCGGGCGGCCAGATTAATCCCCATCCAGATGCCCTTGTATTTATCGTCAACGGTATCGAAAGTCAGGTCTCTGGTCAGCAGATACTGGGCGATTTCGGTCACCGCGCTTTCGGCCTGAGGAATTATTCCCCTGACCAGGATACCGTCGGTACCGGATCTTGAAGATATGGCAGCTTTCTCGATAATAACCGGACTGGTGGCGACAACACCGTCGACCTTTTGTATTTGCTCCTGGAGTTCCTCCCAATCCTCGATGGCGTCCACAACCCGATGCTGAACCAGTATATGAGCCATGGTGCCGATTATCCTGCTTCGCACTTCCATCTCGAAACCGTTCATCACCGAGAGCACCATCAGGAGCGAGGCGGTGGACAGCATAACCACGAAAATGGATAGGAATCCCAGAAAGGAGATGAATCCCTGTCGATGGCGTGACGTGAAATATCTTTTGGCGATGAAGAACTCGAGGGACATTATTAACCTTCCGGGCTTCCGGAGCCGGAGCCGGGAGTTTCAGGTTTCATGACGGGGAAAAGTATAACGTCCCTTATGGAGCTGTTTCCTGTAAGAAGCATAACCAGCCTGTCGACTCCCAGGCCGTAGCCGGCCGTGGGAGGCATTCCGTGTTCGAGGGCGAGTATGAAATCTTCGTCAATGGGGTGAGCTTCCTCGTCTCCCATTACACGGGACCGCGCCTGCGATTCAAAGCGCCGTCTCTGATCGTCGGGATCGGTAAGCTCCGAAAATCCGTTACCGAACTCCAGACCGTTAACAAAAAGCTCGAATCTTTCCGTAAGCCTGGGATCATCCCGGTGTATCTTGGCGAGCGGGGAAAGCTCGACGGGATAATCGATCAAAAAGGTGGGCTGGACCAGTTGAGGTTCCACCAGCTCGCTTGAAAGCAGATCCAGGGCCGCGCCGCGACCCTTTACGCCGTCCGTTTCCAGTCCCTTTTCCCGGGCGAGATCTATCAACTCATTTTCATCCATCCCTATAATATCTACGCCTATGTATTTCCGCGCGGCGTCGGCAAACGTTATTCTTCCATACGGGGGTTTCAGCGATATCAGGTTATCGTCATAGGTGATTTCATCGGTATCCAGCACGGAGGTAACCACGGAAAACATCATCTCCTCCACCAGATTCATGAGGTCTCTATAGTCGGCATAAGCCCAATAGAATTCGAGCATGGTAAATTCAGGATTATGATTTCTATCCATACCCTCGTTGCGAAAATCTTTGCTTATCTCATAGACTTTTTCCATGCCGCCCACAATAAGCCTTTTCAGGTAGAGTTCATCGGCTATACGAAGGTAGAGATCGAGGTCGAGGGCTTTAAGATGGGTAACAAAGGGTCTGGCGTTGGCTCCTCCGTATAATACCTGCATGGCGGGGGTCTCGACCTCCAGAAACCCGCGATCATCCAGGAAATCTCTCATATTTTTTATTATTTTGGCCCTTGTCATAAAGGTATTGGAGACCTCGGGATTAGCGATCAGGTCAAGGTATCTTCTGCGGTAACGGATTTCCTTATCCTTAAGGCCGTGCCATTTTTCGGGTAGAGGCTTCAACGATTTGGCCAGAAGGGCGAAACCGGAGACTTTTATGGTCACTTCTCCCATGCGGGTTCGGAACACGGTGCCCTCTACGCCTATAATATCGCCTATCTCAAACAGACCGAACATTTCGAATTGTTCTTCTCCCAGGTCGTCCTTGCGGATATATATTTGTATCTTCCCGGAGCCATCCTGGAGATGCGCGAATATGGTTTTGCCATGACCGCGCCAGCTCATAATACGCCCGGCGATTTTCACCGTTTTCTCCGATCCTGATAGATTTTCAAAATCGGCGATGATTTCCGACGAGAGGTGGGTTCTGCTGTACCTGTAGGGAAACGGATTAATGCCTTTATCTATTAATTTGTGAAGCTTTTCGCGTCGGACTCTAAGGATTTCACTCAATTCCTGTTCCATAGGAATACTCCATTATTGTTGTAGTTTTGAAATCAAAGGAACTAAGATGGAAATATTTTCGCCAGTTCTATTTTAACAGCATCGGGAACGAAACAGGCTACGTCGCCCCCGCGTCGGGCTATATCTTTGACAAGAGAGGAGGAAATATAGCTGTGTTTTTCATCCGGTGTTAAAAAGACAGTTTCTACGTCGGGCTGCAGTTTGCGGTTGGTCAAAGCCATCTGAAACTCAAACTCGAAATCCGAAACCGCCCTGATCCCCCTGACAATAGCCGTCGCTCCTATGGATTTGGCGAATTTGGCGGTCAGACCGTTAAAAGAGGTAACTTCAATACCATCCAATTCACCCAGAGATTTTTTTATCAGGATAATCCGTTCCCTATCCGTAAAAAGCGGTTTTTTTTCGAGATTCGACGCCACCGCGACAACCAGGATATCAAAAACCCCTCTGGCCCTCTTGATAATATCTATATGTCCGAACGTAATCGGATCAAATGTTCCGGGATACAA
>CBFCYP010000081.1:0-15236 GCA_965602185.1 uncultured bacterium | reverse complement strand
CCATAAATCACTTTTGATCCAAGTCCCAGAGGCGTCATATACGGTGATCCCTTCAGTTCTTGCATCATCAGAATCCCCTGAGTCGTAGCGCCAATATACTAGACCTTTTATGGGATAGCACATGGCTATGAAGGTCAGAGCTGACAGCTCACTCTCAGTAGGTGTGCGCCATATGTATGCGACATCATCTTCGCAGTCACGATCATTGAAGGTCATTGTCAGGGTGTCACCGGATTCGTTGATTTCTACACCAACGGTGTCTAATAAATCCTTGTAGCTGTGCTTAAACGCTTGAGACAATACCCAGAAGTCAAGTCCATTATCTTCAGCTACAGCGTAAAGGGTATCCAGATAGTCAACATAATGATCGTCCAAAATTTTCTGCAGCCCCCAGCCGGAAGTGGTGGAATCGTAGCCCGTATATGCAGTTTTATTGCCTTGTATAACATCGCTAAAATAATAGTCCAACGTATCGCCGGTTTGGTAGTCAATCACCGTTGTAAAGGTAGAGCAGATCTGGCCGCCGTTTAGTGGATAAACATCGCAGAAAAAGATTTCAGGGTCGCCGTACTCAACATATTCCCGCGGGGCATCCTGGCCCACGCTACGACTAAAGACGCTCGCGCCGTGATGATTGTTATTGTTAAAAACGGCGCGCCAGGCTCCATCGGGCATGAATTGAGTATACCTTGGCTCGTCGTGGAAATACCAGTATACAACGTTACCGCTATCGGTGTAATTTGAGGCAAAATCCAATACTGATTGGTAAACGGTAGAATCTTCGTAGAGCCGAGAGCCGTCGGTATTGTAAACTTTGAACCAGTCAACCCCGAACTCGCAATTCTGATATGTCCCTATTTTTATGTTATCATATTTATTAACGGGAGGTTCAGGTGTGTCATTTGCCTTTATACTAATCCCCGTATCGGCTACGCTGTAGGTAATAATTTTAATCGTGTCTGAATTCAACATCAGAAATCCCACCGGGTCTCCCGAATCGGGCACAGGAAAACCAGCCGCTGGACGCATCACTATTTGTAATTCATAAGTAAAATAGAAGTTCTCGTCTTTGTAAATAGGATGCCTATACGTCAAGCCCGAAAGGAAGGCCACCGGCTCACCCTGCGATTGAGAGTCAAGAGGGCCGTAGACAAAACCGTTGGTGTCGGTGCCTATATTGTAAGTAAACCTTACCTCGTGTTCGGAATCCTCCGCCTCTATTTTAGCATAATTGCCGTTTCTTAGCTTTTTGAATTCAGCTCCTGCTGTTCCATCGGCATTCGTCATGGCCGGGAATGTATAAAAACCCTGATCGGTGCCCAGATCCACCAACATTTGGGATGTCGGGCCGCATCCGAACAATAGATTAAATCCCAACTGCTCCTTAATGGAATCTGCTTCACCGCCCTCGTTAATACCGATGTTTTGATATCTCAACATCTGGTTGGTCATACCGCCGAAGTAAAAATCATCGGCATATACGCATATATGGATGATTAGAAATATTAGAATCGTTAGAGCAATGGTTCTTCTCATAACTCCCTCCTACCTTAACAACACCAGTTTCTGATGACGGTCAAGGTAATCCACTCCCCACTGGCTGATTCTTGCGAAATATACTCCGGATGGACATTCGGAACCGGAATCGTTCCGGCCGTCCCAGGTTATTCTGTGTTTTCCGGCCCCCCTCCTTTCATTGACCAAATTCCTCACTTTTCGTCCCATGATATCGTAGATATCTATATTTATCTGAGCCGGTAAGGGCCCCAGATTGGCTACCGTATAGATTATTGTTGTCTGAGAATTAAAGGGATTGGGATAATTGGACTGTATAGCGGTTATAGTCGGCATCTCCGCTCCCCAGCCGCCTTCTATGCCTGTGGTTACTACTTCCAGCTCCTCGGAATAATCAGAGAGATTATCCTGATTATCCACCGCCGCTATGCGGTAGTAATAGTTGTTACCCGGTGTTAAGTCTGTATCTTCATAATATGATGTATCCGGCTCGGCTATGAGATTGAAAACAGAAGGTTCGAATCCGGAGTAGGTCTCCCGATGAAGCTGATAGCGATCGAAATCGGCTTCGTAGTTATATCTCCAGTTTATGAATATGGTATCCGATATTACGACCGCCGATAATGATTCCGGGACAAGCGGCGGAAGATCGAGGTATGGATAACTAGAGCCCCCGGGACCACCATAAACCCCGATATCCGACCTCGTTCCGTCAACATCGAGGATATCAGGATCTCCGGCGTCGATTAACGGTGAGAAAGACTGAAGATGATAATCTTCCTCGCCCGCGTACATAGGATATGCCCATTGTATTCCAACAGTATCCCAGACGATAGGGGGACCATCCGATAATCCAAAGTCATCGACATCCCAGAGATTGAAGTATGACGCCGATACCGTCCACCCTGTGTATTGGAAAAAGTATAAGCCGGTTCCCAGACGCGATAACGAATTATTTTTTAGAATATAATTATATGGGATATTGGTAAATACAGCGGCCGAAGTTCCGGAAGGTCTGAAGAAATTATCGAACGAAGTATTAATAACCGTCGGACAATCATAACATGTACTGGCCTTGGGGCTCCTGTTATATATTAAGCTATTCCGCACCAATGAAGAATCTAAATAATCCGGCAAATTGATTGAACCGCGAGCATCTATGATAATATTATTCTCAAATATCGCCGTGTCGCCGGAGCTAACCTCAAAGGCGGGGTAAACGGACCAATCTACAAGGCAATTTCTGACTACTATTTTGCTTGTCGATAACGCCCATATCGCTCCCTTTGTAGAATCAAATACGCAATTCTCCACCGTTAACCGCGAGTAACTACCGGTTCCTATAGCAGTATTCTCACCACTGAATCGGCAGTCTCTTATTTCTGTGGGATCGGCGACCGACGCATCTATGCAACCCGTCCTCCTGTGATAAAATTCTATATTCTGAATGAAGGTCCCCGAACGACAAATTAAGGTTATCTCACCTGCTATGTTCCACCACCAGTAAGTTGAATCCATCCCTGCACCTATTAGGGCCAGGTTGGTATCCGCCTGGGTCATAAAAACGCGTTCCTGCCACTCACCGGCGCCTATGTAAACAGTATCGCCCGGCTCGGCCGCGTCTATGGCGAATTTTATGCTGTCTGCCGCCGTGGCCCAGGAGGTGTAGGGGTATTCGTTGCTCCCCTCGTGGCTTACGTAGTGGTAGTCGGCGTAAGAAGAATCGACAAAAACCGCCAAAACTGCCAGTATGGTTAAGGCTTTAATAGCCTTCATCGCAAACACTCCCAAAGTAAAGATTCCCTATTAAAATATATTAAATTAACAAAAAGTCAAGGAAAAGATGTCCACTTTCGTTTGGTTTAACCTAATGATAGCCAATGAAATACTTATACAACATCGACCTTATTCAGCAATCTCCCTTCGACCGATTTTCTCTCCAGCCACCTGTCGACCTGACTTACCCTGAATCTCACCCGGTTGCCCAACTTCACATGCGGAATATACCCCTGATGTGTCCATTGGTAGACGGTGGACGGCTTGACCTGTAGGTATTCAGCGATCTGTTCGACAGTCAGGAGTTTCTGCATCGTTTCTAAGGCTTGATCTGTATTTTTGCTGGAATTTTCAATCTGTTTATTATCAAGCAGTTATCAGATCTCGATAATTTTTCCATATCCGACCACATACCCCCCGAAAACGTCCGCCGTAATTCGTTATTGAACAAGGACTTAATTTTGTGAAATCCGGCTATCACGGAGTTCCCTCTGTTTCTGTCGCTGACGCCGTTTGCGAGCCGCCTCTCGTTGCGCCCTTTTCGATCTGGCGATCTTCTTTTTCTGGAATTCGGTCTGCGCCTTTTCAATCCTCTTGTTAATCCTATCCTCATCGCTTTCCGGCCTTGCTACATCCCATTCTCCCGTCTCGCGGTTAATTATAGTTAAGGTTTTCGTATCGCTCATAATGCCATCCCTGATATACCAATCCCTGACAAGCTCAGCGGCTCCGACCAACGAGCAAGGACGGATCTCAATGATATCATCAAGATTAAGCGGCATGTGATTTGGCCACTTTCTTTACAACCTTTTCCAGGCATTTCCGGAATTCATCAAGCCGATCCAGCGGAACCGAGATCCCCTTTTTCGTGGGAATCATGTCGGCACCGGAAGCGTAATAGACTCGAACATCAAGCAGTTCGCATCCACGGTATTCCTGCAGTGAAAACCGATACTCCTCCATCGAGTTCTTTTCCATTCGGGCTATGAGTTTGTCAGGCATTTAGGCCTCCTTATATTCATATTAGTATTTTTTTTTAATTGGTCCATTATGGTCTAACATCTCATTCAATTGCGTTCCTGTATTCGGTTAAGAATTGCCGCCACCGTTTACGCTAACATCTTTAATTTCATTAAGTTATCTGCTAAGAACATCTCCAATTATTTCTTCTATTGAATACATACGGATTAGTTTTCTAATCTGTCGGGATATCTGAAATTCCATACCTCCGTGAGCCCTCCGTGATTTACAGAGGCCCCGGAATCGCCAAATATATGATTAGGTCCGTCCTGATGCTCCTCGATGAAATTAAGGCGAGGAGTCTCAAAAAATCAGGATTACCGCGGCCTCTTCGAGGATTGGGAGATCGCCATCGCGAGAAACCTGGTCAATCGGTTCAGGGCCGCCTGGGATTCATTGAATCAGGTGGATATTGAGGATCTCATGCAGGAATGCCTGTTACACTGGTACCAAAAGAAGAACAAATATAATCCCGACCGTAATGCCTCCATAAAGACGTTCATGAGCCGTGTTGTGCGAAATAAGCTAACCGACCTCGTTCGCGAATACGATTCCGATAAAAGGAAGGTCTCAAGTCAAGTAGTCTCTCTTGATCAGCCCATAGGCGATGACGATCAAACGACGTTGCTCGATAAATTTGAGGACGACATGGAAAGTAATCTTGGTCACGACCATTCCTTGACCGCTGGCGCCTCGATAGATTTAGAAAATGCAATCTCAGTTCTCAATCCAAAGCAAAGGGAGTTATGCCGCTTGCTCGGTCCGGAAGGATTAACCGTATTAGAGGCAAGTGAGTACCTCAAAACTCCCAGAACTACGATTTATGATGAACTCAAGCGTATCAAAGAGATCTTTAAAAAGAAAGGTCTTGACCAGTATTTATAGCCCTCTCCGACGGATCCTCAGGATTTTCCGTATGCACGCTATAAGAGGAAATTTTGTTAAAAGGAAGGTTTTGATGGATAACATTTACCGTTTCGAGTTTTCTACAGATGTTAACTCCGAAGATATCAAAGTTCAGCTTGCTCTTGCCATTGTCACAGCCGAATGCTCTTTCGGCCAGGCCCGTGTCCGCATAAACGCCGCTTACAGTATCTCCGAGGATGGAAAGAAGGTGGTTATCGACGTTGCCTCCGACGTCGGCCAGCAGATCGCCCAGACCTTCGCCGGCCTGATGATACGCCGCCACGGCGAAAAGAGCTTCCAGGTGGATAAGATACATGGTGATCTGAATGCCTGATCCTGATTTCAAGCATAAGATCGAGACAATAAAAGAAAGAACCGATATTATCGAGATCGTATCAGAGCATATCGAGCTCGACCGCCACAATAAAGCCTGCTGCCCATTCCATAATGATACTAATCCCCGCTTCTCTGTAAATCCCGTCGGCCAATACTTTTACTGCTTCGGTTGCTGTGTTGGCGGCGATGTTTTCAGATTCCTGGAACTGTTTGAGAATAAGTCATTTTTTGAAGTCTTATTGGATCTTGCGGAAAAGGCCGGGCTTTCGATTTCCGATAATGACCCAGAAGACCGTAAAAATATTGAAGATAGCCGTCGAATTGATGAGATCCTTAACGAAACGGCGAGGTATTACTATAGAAACCTGACCAATGAGGCCCGGAATTATCTACTTAATGACAGGGGATTTACAGAGGATTCAATATCTAAATTCCAGATCGGTTTCGCCGCGGACGGATTGCGCGAGTTTCTTATCAATGAGCGTAGATTCCCGATGGAGCTTTGCGTAAAATCGGGAGTCCTGAAAAAAGACGATAGCGGAATCATTCGGGATTATTTTTACAACAGAATTATCTTCCCCACCTTAAATCGAGGCCGGGTTACTTTCCTTACAGGAAGGCGTCTCGATGGTAGAGAGCCCAAATACCTGCATTTATCACGTGAAATTAGCTGTCTTTATAATGAGGAAGCCCTCTACAATAAGACTGTCTATCTAACCGAGGGAATCCCCGATTGTATCTCCGCTACCCAACTTGGCTATCCCACCGTCGCTATTCTCGGTTCCTCAAATTTCAAGCCGGAATATTTACCCAAATTCTCGCGTTGCGAAAGAATCAATATCTGTCTTGATGGCGACGACGCCGGAATATCTGGTGCCCTAAAGATAGCCGAGGCCATGGGGGAGAGGGCGAGGATCGTAGAGCTGCCAGCTGGCACGGATCTGAACGAATATCTATTGACTCATTCCAAAGACGATTTCGAATTACTTATATCATCAGCCAAAGATCTAATAAGGTTCGAAATTGATCGGATACCCCCGGATGTCGAAAAAACCGAACTTCCAATACTCCTTGATCCCGTTTTTAAAAAGCTCGCATATCTTGATAAAGCCAAGGCGGAGCCATATCTTAAATATGAGATAAAATCGAGGTTTGGACTGACTAATAGCGATATCGACGGCTACAGGTTACTGGTCAACCAGTATCGCAAGGAGGAAGAGCGGCAAACTAAAATATCTACCGCCGATTCCAAGAAAAACTATACCGCATCATTTGCAGGATTAATCGATCTGGTAGAACAAAATGGTGAGCCTGCTTTTCTTGTTAAGGAAAATGTTGAGCTTCTGATATTATCCGAGTATGAACAGAATGGAATCATATATTCGCCACCCCCGAAGGATCAAATCCCCTGGCTATTACCCAGCGGGTCCGAGGTTCAAAACTACTTTGATATGCGGAAGGACATATCCCAAAACGTGGCGGACTCGGTGCTTTATGATGAACTGATTGCGTATCACCAATCAATCTCTGAGCTTCCCGGAGAAGAATACTATGATTTAATTGTAGCCTGGGATCTGCATACCTACCTATCGGAATCGACTCAATATTCACCCATAATCTGCTTATTTGCAGTCCCCGAGCGGGGCAAGAGCCGGACCGGAAAAGGTATGATCAATGTCGCCCACCGAGGAATACATGTTGAATCGTTACGCGACGCTTATCTGGTAAGGGTGGCTAACGATCTGAAGGCTTCTCTTTTTTTCGACGTTAAGGATATCTGGAGAAAGGCTGAGAAAAACGGTAGCGAGGATATTCTACTCCACCGTTTTGAAAAGGGTGCCAAGGTGCCCAGAGTTCTTTATCCGGAAAAGGGAGCTCATAAAGATATCGTCTATTATTCTATATTTGGACCGACGATAATCGGCACCAACGAAGGAGTCCATAAGATACTTGAATCTAGGGCTGTACAGATAAATATGCCTGAAACTGATAAGATATTTGAAAATGACGTTACCCCGGAGTTTTCGCTGCCATTTAAGGAGAAATTGATAGCCTTTAGAGCCGCGCATTTCGGGGAGCCATTCCAGCAAATCCCAAAACCTGCCCCGAGCCGCTTGGGTGATATACTAAAACCGCTCCATCAGGTAATCCGAAAGGTCAAGCCGGAAAGAGAAAAGGCATTCTTAAGGCTCGTCAAGGACCTTCAGGCAGATAGGATGGTGGAAAAATCGGATAGCTTTGAAGCCCAAATTCTGGAAGCTGTTTGGCAAAGCGCGGATTTAGTGGAGTCGGCCAGGTTATCGGTAAAGGCCATCACGGATACCTTTAATGATGGAAAAAGCGATAGGGAGAAATCCAATCCCCGGACCATCGGCAGGCGATTGAACGCCATGGGATTCAAGAAACGCCGCATGAACGACGGCAAAATGGCTATCATGTGGGACGACCAATTCATCCAGCGCCTGCGGCATACATATGGGATGGACATAACTTCAGAAACTTCAGAATCTTCAAAATCCATGCTCTTCAATGATTTTGGGTCTGAAGTTTGCAGTGAAGACTCTGATATTGTTCAGGGGAATCTTCAGTAGTTAATTTGATGATAATAAAGGAACTTGAAATAACCGAAGAAACTGAAGTTTTTTAACGGTACATAAACGTCATCAATAGTGATATCGATATTTTGATAATGGGACGATTAAATTAAAACCTTTTGAAGAAGATGAAATCCGGACTTAAAGGCTGTATCGCGAGCGAGGAGCTGCCCTCAAAAGAAGCTACTACGATGATCCTCCAATAGGAGGCAATCATCGTGTGCCAATATGCCGGACTGCGGATCGGTTCGAACGATTTCCGAGGCAAGGGAAAGGATAGCCTGTCTCGCCACCTGTAAGTCCCTATATTTCAACGCATTCCTGGTAATTGTGATATGAGCTCGAATAACACCCTATCCTAAGAAAAAGACGAATTAGTCCTTCAATTCGCTTGCCGTTATATCCTAATCTATATATATTTAAGTCAATTACGACTATCTTCGTTTATTATCGAGGATACCAAGTTGAACAATTCCAGTGATAAGGCTAATTTCATCTGGTCCGTCGCGGATCTTTTGAGAGGACCATACAGACCGAATCAGTATAAGGACGTCATGTTACCCATGACCGTATTACGGAGGTTAGACTGTGTTCTCGAACCCACCAAAGAAAAAGTCCTCGAACGACGAAAAAAACTATCATCGGGGAAAGTCAAGAACGTTGATCCTATCCTTTGCAGGGTGACAGGAGTCCCTTTTTATAACACCAGCCGGTATACTTTCGAAAAACTTAAGGGTGATCCCAACAATATCGCCGCCAATCTTACGAACTACATCAAGGGTTTTTCGACCCGTGCCCGAGAGATTATAGAGCACTTCGGCTTTGAAGAGCATATGGCAAAGCTGGAAAAGGCGGATCGCCTTTATTTGGTCGTATCAAAGTTCTGCGAGATCGATCTTCATCCCGATCGGGTTCCCAATATTGAAATGGGGAATATTTTTGAAAACCTAATTAGGCGCTTCAATGAGGCTTCCAACGAAGAGGCGGGAGACCATTTCACGCCACGGGATGTAATCCGTTTGATGGTAGATCTACTCTTCCTGCCTGATAACGATGTTTTAACTACTAAAGGAATTGTTAAATCGTTGTATGATCCAGCTTGTGGCACCGGAGGAATGCTCTCAATAGCCGAGGAATATCTTAGGGAATTCAATCCAGATGCCCGCCTTGAGGTTTTCGGGCAGGACTACAACGACCAGGCCTATGCCATTTGCGGCTCGGACATGATGATAAAGGGCCAGGAAATCGAACACATTGCCTTCGGTGATAGCTTCACAAAAGATAGTCTCCCTCGTATTAAATTCGATTACATGCTGGCCAATCCCCCGTTTGGAGTTGAGTGGAAACCCGAAGAGGACTTCATTCGTCGGGAGCACGAGGAGCAAGGTTTTGGAGGTAGATTCGGGGCCGGGCTGCCCCGTATTAACGACGGATCGTTACTTTTCCTTCAGCACATGATTAGCAAAATGAAAGATCCAAAGGAAGGCGGTACACGCCTTGCCATAGTCTTCAATGGCTCGCCGCTTTTTACTGGAGGGGCGGGATCGGGCGAAAGCGAGATTCGCCGCTGGATCATCGAAAATGACTGGCTTGAGGCTATCGTGGCAATGCCGGATCAGCTTTTTTACAATACCGGCATTTTCACCTACTTATGGATCGTTACCAATAGAAAAGAACGACAACGACGCGGTAAAATTCAACTTGTCAATGCCGTCAGCTTTTTCAAGAAAATGCGGAAAAGCCTGGGAAATAAGCGCCATGAAATTTGCGAACCGCAGCGCGAGGAGATTACCCGCCTCTATGGAGATTTTAAAGAAGGTGAATATATTCGCATATTCGATAACAAGGATTTTGGTTACTGGCGTCTTACAGTAGAGCGGCCATTACGATTGAATTTCACGGCGACCGAGGATAGACTTTCCAGACTTGAAGGCATCAAGGCGTTTTCCCGTCTTGCGACAAGTAAGAAACGCAAGGATACTAAAGCGGCGCAGGCCGAGATCGAAGAGGGAAAGAAACTCCAGCAGAATATCTTAGCGACATTATCCGATCTTCCTTCTAAGAGTATAATCAAAAATCGGGATGAATTCACTGAGATGATGAAAAGCGCTTTTAATAAAGCTGATCTTAGGATTCCGGCTGCCCTCTTTAAGGCTATTCTGACGGCATTAGCGGAACGTGATGAAACTGCAGATATATGCACTGATTCCAAGGGTAATCCCGAACCGGACCCCGAAATGCGCGACTATGAAAACGTACCGTTGAAGGAAGATATAGACGAATATATGAGACGTGAAGTCTTGCCTCATGTACCGGATGCCTGGATTGATGAATCCAAAACTAAGATAGGTTATGAGATCAACTTCAATCGGTATTTTTATAAATACTCACCTCCCCGATCGCTTGAGGAAATTGAGGCCGATATAAAACAGATTGAAAAAGAAATCGCTAATATGCTTAATGAAGTTTCTGATAAGCCTACGGTAAGGTGAGCGCTATGGCAGTCTATTGTGCAAATTGCGGCAATGAAAACAAAGATCCCGGAGGAGATTTATCAAACCTCCGATGCGGTTATTGCGGTCAACGTCGGCTTATACGTGTTTCAAAAGACAAACCTGGCGGAAGTGAAATTGTAGGCGCTGGACTTGGCGCGGCTATCGGCGCAGGACTTGGAGGTCCGGTAGGGGCAATAATCGGCGCATTGGTCGGTTATTTTGTTGGAAGGGAGGGAGCAAAGAAATCATGAATTTTCATGAGACTTGGTGGCTCCACCCGCTAATAATCCCGATCGTATTTCTTATTCTCTTGATTCTGCAATATGTCAAAGTCAAACGATGGCCGGAGATGGATAAGTGTGTCGAAATCATTGCTTTCAGCGCCGGTACTTATATGGCTTTCACGATGTTTAAAAAGGCATTTATAACATTTTTATCAGATCAATCCATAGGATGGGGTCTTTTCGCGGGAGCCGTCGTAATAACACTTGCTTCTGTTAGAGGTACGTGGCTCGTTTTTTCCTCGATTAAACCACGTTATAAACCACAAAATAACCTTGAAGTACGGGAACCGGGAAAGAATCCCGAAACTGACGGAGAACGCTAATAAAATACAATGAAATCGTACGCCAGATACAAATACGCAGGAGCCGAATGGCTGGGCTTGGTTCCTGAGCATTGGAAAATCATTAGATTTAAGTATTGCGCAGATTTAATTAATGATAAGATTGATGGTAATGGGTCTGCATTGCCTTTTACAGGTCTTGAGAATATTGATTCCTGGACGGGAAAAAGTCTTGGCGATAACGAAGACACTTTCAATGATGGACAAGCCAACCTCTATAAAAATGGCGATGTTTTATTTGGTAAATTAAGACCATATTTAGCTAAGGTCCTTTGTGCTGATAAAGAAGGAACATGTAGCGGAGAATTGCTCGTCTTACGCCCCAGAACTATCATTCAGAAATATCTATTTAATTATTTGCTTACAAGTAACTTTATCTCAACAGTCAATTCTTCAACCTATGGTGTTAAAATGCCTAGGGCAAACTGGGAATTTATTGGTAACCTGCCTTTACTCGTACCTCGAGGTGATGAACAAGAAGCCATCGTAGCCTTCCTCGACCGCGAGACCGCCAGGATAGATACATTGATCGAGAAAAAACAACGGCAAATTGAGCTATTACAGGAGAAACGTACTGCCCTTATCAGCCACGCTGTCACCAGGGGCATAGATCCCAATGCCAAGATGAAAGACTCCGGAATCGAATGGCTGGGCGAAATACCGGAGCACTGGGAGATAAAGAGACTAAAATTTCTCGTTTCTGAGCCATTAAAATATGGGGCGAACGAGATTGCCGAATTGGACGATCCAGGGCTTCCACGCTACATCCGGATAACCGATGTAGAAGATAACGGCCGTCTTCGTGCTGAGACCTTTAAGTCGCTACCGGAAGACATAGCGTATCCATACTTGTTGAAAGAAGGAGACCTTTTGCTTGCCCGCAGCGGAGCCACGGTTGGCAAGAGCTTTCACTATGAACTATCGTGGGGGAGGGCCGCATATGCAGGTTACCTAATCCGAGCACGGTTCAATCCTAAGAAGACGATGCCTCGATTCATCAACTTCTTCACCAATTCAGTACAATATTGGCAATGGTTGAATTCTTCGTTCATCCAAGCAACGATACAAAATGTTAGTGCCGAGAAATACGCTAATCTTGTCTTGGGCGTTCCGCCGTCGGACGAGCAAGGTAAAATTGTGGAACATCTCGACCTTGAAACAGGCCAGATAGACAAGTTAACCGCCAAGGTCGAAGATAGTATCGAGAAGCTCCGCGAGTACCGCTCTGCACTCATCTCGGCCGCGGTAACGGGGAAGATAGATGTTAGGGAGGACTCGCCTAATGCTATATAATATTGATGATCAAGAAATGACTTATATGCCTCATATCGAAACTTATGAACGGTGGATGAGGAATTTGCCAGAAAGAGAATTTGAAACAATTATAAGTGCGATTCACGAATTAGTGGATAAAACACCGCAAGGCCAGCATATAATCACATCCAGCTATATCCCCGGATCAAATTGGACTGATACCCCATATTTACCCATTTATATGGCATGCGGACAGGATTGGGAATCAGCAAGACTATTTTTCGGTCAGCTAGTCTGGAGGGCTATTCAGCTCCATCCCGAAAAATGGTATTTTATTCGCCAGCAAAGAGATGATGACCGGCCGATAGGTATGACATATTTTAGACCGGAAGGGGAATAGGTTCTTAATGCCGATTGAATACGGGGAAATAGCGTTTGAATCCGCCATAGAACACAGCCTGATCGCGACAGGTGGGTATGAGAAGGGCGATCCGGAGTCAATCAATCTCAAGAACGTAGGAATCTACAGCCTTATTGATAAGATACGACAGAGCATTGATAGGCTCCGCGAATACTGCACGGCGCTCATCTCGGCTGCGGTAACGGGGAAGATAGATGTGAGAGAGAAAGCCAGATAATGGAAGAACCAGATTTTTCTGAATCCCAATTGCAGATATGGTCCGATATCAACATTCGAGATTATCTAAAATCTCGTTACGATATTGATGCCCTGCCGTTTGTATTCAGCACTCGCAAAGAAAAGAATACAAGCTGGGATTCGGGTTACATTTTCCCATGGCTTAAAAAAGGACAAATACAAAATAGAGGATGCAATTTTTTTGTTCAATACAAACTATCCAAAAAATACATTTCAGATGGCGCCTCCGGATGGGAAAACTGGAATGTGCCGTTTTTCAGATTCAATCTCGGATATAGGAAAAATAGAAATTGGGATTTCCACCAAAGAGATCATTTAATAAAATTAAGAAAGCAGGGCTTTGTAGTGATTTACATTACAAATCATATCCTTAATTATGGTGATCTACATCATTTGGCAACAAATATAAGATTGATTGATACACTCCCAGCACTTGATGTCACTAATTCGCTAAGCAATCATACTTATGTCTCGTTCACTGAAGATTCAGATTATTTTCACCTTCATAGCGAAACTGAGTCAATGAAAAAGCACTTTTTTTCTCATTTCGGGGAAATGCAGGAAAAAACTGATATTAGGGAAGATATTTCCTTTTTAGTAAAATTTCTTATGAGCTATGAAGAAGCGATAGGCTTAGTGGACACAGATTTGTCAAACATTTCATTAGACTTCGGAGAAAATGATTTAAGGATTTTTGAAGCGTTTTTTAGAGTCCGTTATTATCTCAAAACATATCTTAATGTTTCATGGGTAAGGACATTTGAACCGAACGAAAAGGAATAAATAATGATCGAAGGCAAAGAATTCACAATAAACAAAGTATTTTGTAATGATTTTGTTTTCAATATTCCGCTTTATCAGCGCCCATATGCCTGGACAAAAGAAGAAGCGGGTGCCTTACTTAGCGATATCATAGATTACATCAATGATGGAGATAAGAAAATAGAGGAAATGAACGAGTATTTTATAGGAAGCGTGGTTCTGATTAAAGGCAATTCCCAGAACTATGAAGTAATTGATGGTCAGCAAAGACTTACGACTCTGACAATACTACTTGCAGTACTTAGGAATTTGGTTAGCGAGGAAATGGGAAAGGGGATCTATGATTTCATCTGTGAAAAGAAAAATCCGACCGTAGTTGGTTCAGAAGATCGATTTCGTTTAACACTTCGGGAAAGAGACGCAAACTTTTTCAGAGAATATGTCCAGAAAGAAGATGGAATTTCCAAATTGCTGTCTTTGGAATCATCTACTCTTACTGATGAAAGCAAATTGAACATCTATGAAAATGCCAAATATATTTATAATCAACTGCATGATCAAGAACAGCCTGCCCTTGATAAGCTAACTCAATTTATTATAAATCGGTGTTACCTTGTTTTAGTATGGACACAAGATATGCAATCCGCTTACAGAATATTCTCTGTTTTAAACGATAGAGGATTGGATCTTCTGTATACTGATATACTTAAATCTGAAATAATCGGTAATATTTCAGAAGATCTTCAGGCGAATTATACAAAAAATTGGGAGGATATAGAAGAGTCTTTAGGACGAGATTCGTTCGCCGAATTATTTGCTCATATTAGAACGATCTTTATGAAAGAAAAGGTCAGAAAATCTATTTTGGAGGAGATCCGCTCCAAAATAAAGCCTTCTCAAAATCCAAAGGAATTTATTGATAATATATTGACACCATATTCGAATGCTTACGAAACCATAAGGAATGCTTCTTACCAGAGTAGTGAAAACGCGGAGTTAATAAATCAATACTTAATTTGGCTTAAACGTATTGATAATTTTGATTGGATTCCCCCCACAATCTTATATTTCTCAAGGTATAATAATGATCATAAATTGATTTTATCATTTGTTAGAAACCTAGAACGGCTTGCAGCTTGTCTAATGATTTTACGAGCAAATGTTAACGAGAGAATTAAACGATATGGAAGTTTAATTGCATCAATTGAAAAAGGTGAAGACATAAATTCCACGACTTCACTGTAATCGGCGGTTGAAAAATGTACCAGTAGCCGGTTAAAAAGGGCGGTTTAAAA
>CBFCYP010000080.1:0-15270 GCA_965602185.1 uncultured bacterium | reverse complement strand
AATGACGACTCTATGCCGTAGGTGAGTACAACCGTTATAATTTCTCCCTCGGCAAAATCGGCCGTCGGGTCAAATGTCGCCGTTCTGGTGGTTGAATCATAAGTTATCGTACCGTCATGAAGTCCGCTACTTATACCGCTGACCATAAACGTGGTATCGTTGATGGTGGTGGAATCCATATCAATATCGAAGGTAACCGTTATGTCGGCGTCAACCGATACACCGAGTTCATTTTGAACCGGCGCCGTAGAGGCAATATGAGGGACGGGTTGGTTTAGCAGGATCGATACGGTATCCGAGGCGCCATTAACAACCGACAGGTCCAGGTCGCCGTCGCCGTCGAGATCCGAGGCGAATATCCTGCCGGGGCCGGTACCGGCGGGGAAGGTATTGTGCGGGGCGAAAGTACTATTACCATCGTTAAACAGGACTGAAATATTATTCGATAAGTTATTCGAGACTGCAAGATCGATGTAGCCGTCACCGTCATAATCACCGGCAAAAACAGAACCGGGACCGTCACCAACCGCATAATCGATATATGATCCGAAGGTGCCATTGCCATTGTTCATCAGAACACAGACTTTATCTGTAGCATAATTGGATGTTGCCAGATCATTGTAACCATCACCGTCAAGATCGGAGGCGAATATAGCGCCCGGACCGGAAACCACGGCATAGACGACTTCCGGAGCAAAGGTGCCGTTCCCGTTGTTTAGGAGTATCGATATATCGGTATCATCGGTATTGGTTATTGCCAGATCGACATCGCCGTCGTTATCCAGATCGGAGGCGAAGCCATGGCGAGGTCGGTAACCCACCGCATAATTGGAATGCGCACCAAAAGAACCATCACCGTTGTTCAGCAGGACAGAAACGTTATTACCGTTCACGTTGGCAGTTATCAGATCCAGGTAACCATCACCGTTAAGGTCGCCCGCGAAAACCGAATTGGGAAAGGCGCTCCAATTCAGAACATAGTTTACACGGGGAGCGAAGGTGCCGTCACCGTTATTCATGAGCACGGAAACGGTCCAGTCACCGATACTTGATACCGCCAGATCCATATCGCCGTCGCGGTCATAATCGCCCGCAAATACAGAGTAAGGCGTATTCCCAACCGGATACGCGGTCGGCGCCGCGAAGGTTCCGCCGCCGCCGTTTAATAATATTGAGACGTTATTCG
Source organism: uncultured bacterium (assembly GCA_965602185.1). GTDB lineage: Bacteria > Zixibacteria > MSB-5A5 > UBA10806 > UBA10806. The sequence goes on along the minus strand of CBFCYP010000080.1, from coordinate 14,084 downwards.
TGCTGCTGTTCGTCACGGCCAGGTCCATATCGCCATCGCCGTCAAGATCCGAAGAAAATAAAAAGCTGGGACTATCAATGTCGTTGGAATTGTAAAGCGCGAAATGCCCCGAAACGCCATCAACGGCCGTGGTAAAAGACCAGACATAATTTTCCTCCAATGATACTCCCTGCGATGATTGTATGCCATCTGTTAGAGATACGGTCACAATCTCGCCATGGGCGAAATCTTCCGCCGGATCGAATATCGCAGTTCTTGAGGGAGAATCATATGTTATGGTCCCCGAATGCAGGCCGGTTGTCATGGCATTTACGATAAATGTGGAATCGTTGATGGTGATCTCATCCATGTGAGTATCGAAAGTTACGGTAATATCGGAATTGGCCGGTACTTCGAGCTCATTCTGCGCCGGCGAGGTGGAAACGATGTTCGGGGGAACGTTGGTGTTTATAAGGACGGTAATATTCTGGCTCTGGTTATTCGCCACCGCCATGTCGATATCCCCGTCACTGTCCAGATCGCCGGCAACTACGGATTTGGGACCGGCGCCGACGGCATATGATGTATCGTTTGTAAATGTTCCGTCTCCATCGTTGGTTAATACGGAAATCGTGTTTGAACTTGAATTGGTTACCGCTATATCCAGATAGTCATCGGAGTTAAAATCGGCGGCAAGAATTCCCCAGGGACCATATTCGACCGCATAAGACGCATATGGCGCGAAGGTCCCATTCCCCTGGTTTAACAGGACGGAAATATCACCATAGGCATAACCTCCGCAGATTATATCCATATCTCTATCGTTATCGAGATCCGCCGCATATACAACCGCCGGAAAATCGACAACTCCATATACCGAATAAGGTCCGAAACTTCCGTCACCGTTGTTCATCAAAACCGTGACATATTGGTGATTATTATTTCCATGACCGGCAACCAGATCGAGATCGCCATCGGTATCAAAATCGGCGGCGTATAACGATATCGGATTTTCCCCGGCAGCGTAATCCACACGGGCAGCGAACGTGCCGTTGCCGTAATTCCTCAAAAAAGATATCGAATCGGATAAATTGGCGGTTATAAGATCCAAATCGCCGTCGCCGTCGAAATCGCCGGATACCACGCTTCTGGGACCATCCCCTGTCGAATAGGTCACCTGGGATGCGAATGTGCCGTTTCCATTATTCATCAGGATCGATACGTTATCCGTCACGCCGTTCGCGGCCGCTATATCGATATCTCCATCGCGGTCAAGATCGGCGACGGTTACCCAATAAGGAATATCTCCCACGGCGTAGGATGACGGAGAACCGAAAACTCCCGCTCCATTATTCAAGAACACCGCTACCTGGTCGGTACTGGACTTGGCTGTCGCGAGATCCAGATCGCCATCGCCGTCAAGATCTGCCGTGGCGATGGTTTGCAGAAATCCACCCGCCGAGTAAGTGCTATCAATATCAAATGTACCGGATCCCGATACCGCTTCCTCGGTAAAAGACCAGATGAAGCTGTTCTCGAGCGGAGTCCCATCCAGGGCCTGTATGCCGGTTGTAAGTACCCCGGTTACAATATCTCCGACCTCAAAATCATCGGGATCGAAGGTCGCGATATAAGTCTGGTTATCGTAGCTGATTGTCCCCGGTTGGAAACCGAAAGACCTGGTCCCCAACTGAAAAGTACTGCTGTTGACTGATGCCTGGTTCATGGGCACGTCAAATTGAACCGCAATATCGGTATAGAGTGGCACGTTATTTTCATTCTGTGCCGGGGAAACAGAAATAATCAAAGTATCCTGGGGCATGGTATTTGTAATTTTAACATCATCGAAAACGCACACGATACCGTTAGATGGCGAATAATAATGCATTTTCAGGGTATGCGATCCGCCGTCGTTATAATCTGAAAGATCCACCGTACGCATACCTGTGAATGCGTTGGCAACCAGGTCCACCTGGTTGTCATTAACCAGAACCTCAAAATAATCCGGATAACTGGTATTTTCATGAAGGCATACCCAGTATATCATTCTGAGAGAACCGCTTCCATCGGTATCGAAACTTATTGAGAGCTCTTCGTCGGCCAGACCAAACCCATCCCATGCGTTACAACCGACGAAATATCCGCTTCCATGATTCGTCACTGTATAAAAAATGATATCCCAGGGATCTGCCTTGATGGCCCAGTCTTCGGCGCCGTTACCGTTGCCGTTGCTGGTCATGATCCAGCTTGGATTACTGGTATAATTGCCGTCTTCAAAATCATCGTACAGAAAGGTGGTCGTCAGCTGTGCCCTGACTACGGGCGCCGCCATAATCAAAACCACAAATACCACGCACGCCAATAGAGTTTTAGCGTTGGTCATCTCATCCTCCTGATCGTTACTTGAGAAGTGATATTAATAGTCTTAAAAGATCAAAACAATTGCCCAAAATAGAATGTATTAACAATAATATAAAAAAAACCGTCATAAGAACAAGGCTTTTTTATGGATATGTCAAGCGATGTTTACATGATTTAGCCCATTAAAGCCTGCTTTACCAAAAACATAATTGAACTAAAAGACGGTTTTTGCCAAAAGGCCAATAATGTTAATAGCTGCGAAGCTTTCACTGTGCTGAAACCGCGCTGAATTATATTGCACTTTAGCATAGTATATTAACTGGCCTTAGGAGGTTCAACAAAAGCGAAGGCTATGATTGATACTTATAAGCTATTATGATTTATTAAGTTTCAAGAACTGGAGGGGGGAGGGTTCGAACCTCCTCTCCCCCATTATCTTGCAACAAGTTACGGCCACTGTGCTGATTTCGCGCTGAAAATTGTAATTGGAAAATTTAGTATATGCTTGAAAGAGCGGGTTAATATATTATTATGGGGAAAGATATGCGTTGGGGACAACAAATACTCTCACTTATTGTCTGGATAGGGATCTGTTTTATCCCGGCTGTTATCGGCTCACGATTTATGCCGGGCGATTGGTACGCCCGTCTGGCCAAGCCCGACTGGACACCGCCCGGTTATCTATTCGGGCCGGTCTGGACCATGCTTTATATTTTAATGGGTATAGCCGCATGGTTGCTGTGGAAACGGGTCGGGTTCCCGGGAGCAAAAATCGCCTTTATTTTGTTTTTTGCCCAGCTTGTTCTTAATGGAATCTGGTCCTGGATATTTTTCGGACTGCATAAACCTGGCCTTGCTTTCGTGGAGATATGCCTTCTCTGGAGTTTGATACTCGCCACCCTGATCGCTTTCTGGAAACTTTATCTGCCCTCGGGGATACTTCTTGTTCCCTATCTGGTTTGGGTATCGTTTGCGGCGGTTTTAAATTTCGCCATATGGTGGCTTAACAGGATCAAACCGATCTAAACCAGGTCTTGTCCTCGTTAATTAAAAGTCGGGCCGATACGTGCCCGGCTACGGTGACATTAATTGCTTATAGATTTTTTCAGCAATTCCTTATCAATGACCGACATCAGTTTCTCTTTTGATGCGGCGCCCTCGATTACGACCGGTTTCTCACCCACAGGGCAAAAGACCAGCGTCGGCAAATTTCTTATGCCGAGTTCCTGCGCAAGAGTTTTTTCATTCCTGATGTCGACTTTGAAAAAATCGACCAGTCCATTATACTGCTTTTCGAGCTCGTCGAGTATCGGCGCCACAGCCAGGCACGGCGGACAGGTGTCATCATGGAAATCTATGACGCCGGGAAGATCACCCTGGTATTTCCATTCTTTATTTTTCTCGTAATTAAAAATCTTTTCCAGAAAATCCTCTTTGCTCAATAGGTCCATCATTTCTCCCCAGTTAAAAAGCCAATCCCGCCTGTCCGAACGGGATTGGCCTTAATTGGAACTTCTCCGCCCATCAACCACCGTGATCAAACGGCATAACCTGACAGCGTTCGATACCCTGTTCTTCGAAGGGTTTGTTAGGATCGATATTTTTAACAGCTTCCTTGTCGCATATCCAGGAATTACCCTTCTCGTCGACAAACACGGCCAATTCTCTGGCGCTGGCTTTTAAGATGCCGTTGCCGAATACTGATTTTGTGTCTTCCATTTTAATCTCCTTTAGTTCGTCTTTATTCAACCATTCATTTTCATTTAGTTATTTACGATTATCTCAGCCCCCAGGGCCTGCGATCCCTGACCGCTCAAGAATCCCTTGGCGAATACTGTATAGATCTTTCCATTTTCCAGGACTATTCCGGGCAACTCGAGGGCGACATTACTCGTCCCGGCCACTCTCACCTGTAAATCATATGTTCCGGAATCAAGCGGCGAAAAACCTTCGTATTCGCCGAAAGCGACATTGCCGAAAATAACGGTTCCATCGGTAAGAGTAATATCAACAGCCGGGGCGTCCGGCGACAAATGCAGGAAACGGACGTGGGATTTGCCGGAGGCCGGCGCTGTAAGATCGTCCTGAAGAACCAGGGCCCTGATATCGGAGAGTTCGTCTATGGCGAAAACCGAATAGCTAAGATTAGCCCCAATTGTTAATGTCTCATCGATAACGGTCGTGGACGTTCCGCTGGCATTAACCTTGAAATTCCTGGTGCCGGTATTAACTGAAAGATAACCGGTGTTATCGGGATATTCCAGAGCCTGCGAATTCACCACGATACCGTCAACCAGCAGATCGACACCGGGAGCGTCCGGGGACGCGTGCGTTACCAGTACATTGGTGGTGGCGAAGTTCATATCCACAAATACGTCACCGGGATCATTGTCCACGAAAACTCTCACACCAAAGGGATAATTGTCGCCAGCGTCGAAACTTCCATGCGCCACAACGGTGTAGACGGTTCCCTCGCTGACAGCTATGGGATCGAATACAAATACTTCAACTTCCGAACCGGTGGGAGTAACCACAAAAGTGTAGGAGGTTCCGGCTACTTCGATATAATCAGTGATCTCATTGAAACTGACATCGGAGAATACGGCCGGACCGCTTCCGCTGTTTAATTTGATGTCAACGGCGGGAGCATCGGGTGAGGCGTGCAAAAATCTCACTTTAGCCTGGCTGGCGCTCGGCTCGCGGTCGTCAACTGCTACCAGAGCTGATATATCTGCAAGAACATCGACAGCCGCCACGGTGTATTCGTTGGCCTCCTCTATATTGAGATCGGCGTCGATGACGACCGGAGAAGTCTGACCGGTAGGCGTTACCTGAATATTTCTCATACCGGCAGGCACCTCGGCATAGCCGGAAGACTGTCCGTAGGCGAGGTTGGAGATCGCAACTGCGCCGTCAATCCAGACATCCACCGCCGGAGCATCGTAACTGGTGTGAACGACCCTCAAGTTAGTTGTTGGGGTAACCGGAATCGTCGGATTGTCGTCGTCGCTGCAGCCGGTGGCAAACGCCATAACAAACGCGGCGGACATCAACAATAAAACATTTCTTATTTTTAACATCATTTCTTTTTCCTTTTTTAAATTTATTTTAGCAGCGTCATTTTTCTGGTTTCTGCAACGTTACCGGCGTTGATCTTGTAGAAATATACGCCGGAGGAAATGCCGCTTGCGTTGAAATCTACCCGATGTTCACCGGCCTCTTTGTACTCGTCAACCAGGATGATCACTTCACGGCCAAGTACATCGTAGATTTTCAAGGATACCTCAGTTGGCTCGGCCAGAGAATACGAGATGGCAGTGGTCGCGTTAAACGGGTTGGGGTAATTTTGATTTAGTTCAAACCTATCCGGAATAACATCGAGTTTAGCGGCTGCAATAAGTTCTCCGCCGTCGGCGGCAGGCAATTCCACTACCTGGCCGTCAGGCAAAGCGGCGAACAGACCGAAGGGGGCGCCGTTTTGATTCGCGCCGGGATCCAAAAAACCGGACGCGAAAACCACGGCGGAAAGGCCTCGCAAGCCTCGAAGATCGGCTTCGAAGGAAGCCACCACGGTGCTGTTGTCATCGCCGGGAGTTATATCCAGAACAAAATTGAAAGGTAAAAGTGTACGATAGTGCGAGAATTCTCCGTATGTCACATCATTGAAAATCGGTGGGAAATTAAATCCGTGTAACAATACATCGATCGTGGGAGCGTCGGTTGCTCCATGGAAAACGATCAGATCGGTAAACCATCTCCATCTGGCCCGCTCGCGAATATTATCCCTGGGATAAAGACTGAATGCGATGGATTCGCCGTCGGGATTGACTGCAAAACTATCGGGGTTTAAGACGCCGTTGGCTATGGCGACGTAGGTTTCGTCATTTGCCAGGGTTACATCGAAATCGGCGATAATATCGCCGGGGCCGGTGCTGTTGCCGGGCGCCACGCCGATATTAAGATTAACTCCCGCCGGAACATCGACAAACGGAGTGGCAGTCCTGAAATCGAAATCATCGAGAAAAAGTCCATCGTTTACGTAGATATCGACAGCCGCAACTGCCGGGTCGGCGGCGTTATGAATTATCTGCAATCTCGCCGTCTGTTCTTCAGCCGGCAATGCTATAACCTGGCCATCGGGCAAGGCCGCGAACAAACCGAAAGCGGCTCCGTTTTGATTGCTGGACGGATTTAAAAAACCCGAGGCGAATACTACCGCCGCGCCGCCGCCAAGAGCGGAAAGATCGGCTGTAAATGAAGCCACAACCGTAGAGTTGTCGTTGCCGGGCGTAACATCGAGGGTATAGGACCTCGCCCTGAGCCATCTATAACTCGAAAACTCGCCATAGGTAAGATTATTGAAAAGCGGCCAGGGCGGCCAGGCGTTTCTGGTTAAAATATCGACCGTGGGAGCGTCAGTCGCTCCGTGAAAAGCGATCAGCTTTAAGTATCGGCTGTATGGAGAACTTTCCTTTATTCTGTCGCGGGCGAAAAGATTGAACGCGATGGATTCACCGTCGGGATTGACTGCGAAACTATCGGGATTCAACACGCCGTTGGCGATGGCCACGTAGGTTTTACCATCATCAAGAGTAACGTCGAAATCGGCGATAATGTCGCCGGGGCCGGTGCTGTTGCCGGGCGCCACGCCGATATTAAGGTTCACGCCGGCCGGAACATCGACAAACGGCGTGGCCGCGCGGAATTCGAAATCCGGGATAAAAAGATCATCATTAACGTATATGTCTACAACCGACGCTACCGGATCGGCCGCGTTGTGGATTACCTGCAACCTGGCGGTATCGGCATTAGCCCCCGAAATCATCACGCTCGATGACGCGATTAAGATTGCTAATGTTTTAGTAAGATTCATGTTATCCTCCTAATTTTAGCTGTTTCATTTAAAATAAAAATGAAATCCCAGGTAAGTGACGCTTCCGTCGAGAGTCCTGATATTGGTCCTGGACTCACCCGCGAGAGCGCCAAACTCCGGCTCATCGGGATAAGAAAGCATCTCGATTTCCAAACCGTGACCGGCCTGAAGCGAGAAATGATTGCCGAAGAATACCTCGGCTACCGGCATCACCGAAATATTGAACATTGTCCATTTGCTTTCGGAGGCGATACCGTACGGGCGGGCATCCAGGGAGCCGAACGTAAATCCGGGCCTGACGAAGAAATTGGCTCTTTCGGTATCCAGTATTATATAAGGAAAGCCGGCGCCAATATAGAAATTAGTGTACTTGTCGTCACCCTGATCTGTGGATTCAAAACCAAGACCCAGGTCAACGCCAAAATTTGAATTAATCCAGTAACGTCCTCCGACGGGCGTCATGGAGGTGAAGTAACCAAGACCGTATTTGCCGGTCATATCCATCGCGAAAACGGCCGCGGGGGCCGCAATCGAGGCCGCAATTGCCATTGTAACGATTTTCTTGAACATCTTCATTACCTTTCTGTTTATTAATTTTTGTTTTTTATTAATCCTAAGATTTTTTCCCGGGGAGACGGAGGTTGGAGGGGATCAGCTTTCCCCCGGCTGCCCCGGGGCGTACTCCGTAAAGAGTACAATATTCTTACCTGTTTTCTGCCAGGGCCAAACCCCAACGCTTCTGGATTGCTTTCCACTGCAAAACCTGATAAACCGCGCTGAGACCGACAACGATGTATATGATTCTGCTTAAAGCGCTCATATTGCCGAGAATAGAGGCAACCAGGTCAAAACTGAAAAGACCCACCAGACCCCAATTCAATCCGCCGATTACCAGCAGAACCGCTACAACCACATCGACAACCTTCATTTTAAACTCCTCTGTTTAAAGGTTAACGTCATTAATTTTCGGATCTAAAAACCAAAAGCGTCTAATGATTGTTCCCGATTTGTATAAAAACCAAATTGTTGTCTAACAATCTTCTTAATTCGTTATAATGTTATAAGATAAAGCTATGAAATTAACGTTGTCAAGCAAATAATGCTCATTATTGGAACTTTTTGTCTAAAATTATTGTAATAATATTTGACATAAGAATAAGGATTAAGAAATGTTAAAAATGGATGTTGAAATAATGGCAAGACACTCGATAAAAGCGGTTTTCAAGAAAACCGGAATCTCACCGCATCTTATAAGGGCCTGGGAAAAGCGATATAATGTCGTCAATCCGGAGAGAACCCGGACCAATAGAAGAATATATTCCGACGAAGATATAGAAAGGCTCATCTTATTATATGATGCCACACAAAGAGGCGAGAGAATAGGCCAGGTGGCCGCATTATCCAATAAGGAGCTAAGGGAGCTTACCGGGGAGAATGGGATCCGGCATGATGATCTATATAATGACGCGGGGCACAATCGGTTCGGCGAAGATAAAATTATTAGCAAATGTGTAGAGTTAACAGAGGATCTCGACCGCATGGGGCTTTATAAAATCCTGCTGGAATCCGAAGCTCGTTTCAGTAAACCTGTGCTTCTGGAGAATATTATTATTCCGTTCATGCATAAAATCGGCGATTTATGGGAAAACGGTTCGTTGAAAGTCATACATGAACATCTGGCCTCCGCCGTGGTCAGGTCGTTTCTCGGCGAAATTCTCATATCTCAGAAACCTGCTGAAGATGGTCCCGCCATAATAGGGACTACCCCCACAGGGCAGGATCACGAATTCGGCGCCCTGATCGCCGTGCTTACAGCGTTATTCGACGGCTGGAAAGGTGTTTTCCTCGGCTCAGACCTTCCCGCCGAGGAGATCGCCTTCGGGGCCGAAAAATATCGAGCCAAGGTCATAGCCTTAAGCCTGGTTCATCCGGCGGACGATCCGCATCTCCATATGGAACTGCATAAATTACGACGGATGGTTGGCGATGATATAACTATTATTGCCGGCGGCAGATCGGCGGATAATTACGGCGCGGCGTTACAGGATATAAAAGCCTTATTAGTGGGCAACATGGCCGAATTTCGAAAGACATTGCGGGAGATAAGGAATTCCGCCCCGGTAATAAATCAATTTCCAAGCTAATATCATTATCCCCTGACCGGATTTCAATAAGATGAGATCAATTGTAAATCCCGTAAGAATTCAGAAACTGAATAAAGCGCCGTATAATAACGGCCCCATCACCTACTGGATGAGCCGCGATCAGAGAGCGCATGATAACTGGGCTTTGCTTTACGCCCGGGAATTGGCCGCACGCCACGAAACCGATCTACTCGTGGTTTTTTGTTTAACCCCGAACTTTCTCGACGCCACGTATCGTCAATATGATTTTATGATTAAAGGATTAATCGAAGTAGAAAGAGAATTAAACAAGTATAATATCCCGTTTCGTCTGCGCTTCGGCGATCCCCCAACTGAAATAATAAAATTTATAAAAAACGAAAAAATCGGCGCCCTGGTAACCGATTTTTCACCATTGAGAATAAAGAAGGGGTGGAACAGGCAAATTATCAAAAGTCTGAAAATCCCGTTATACGAAGTCGATGCTCATAATATCGTCCCCTGCCGGGTAGCTTCCGAAAAACAGGAATACGCCGCTTATACATTTCGGCCCAGGATCAATGCCCTGTTGAGCGAATATCTGTGCAAGTTCCCCCGGCTGAAAAAGCAAAAGTACAATGGCAAATCGAAAGCGGTATCAAATAGTTGGGCCCAAGCGGAAAAATCGTTGAAAGTCGATAAATCTATACAACCTGTTGACTGGATATCGCCGGGTTATAAAAACGGCATGAGAAAATTAAGCGAGTTTTTGAAAAAGCGCCTGCCGGATTACGCTTCCCGTCGAAACGATCCAAATTTTAAAGCTCAATCAGATCTTTCCCCCTATTTACATTTCGGCCAGATAGCGGCCCAGAGGATCGCCCTCGAAATCGAAAAATCGAGATCAAATAAAGATTCTGTTGATTCATTTCTGGAGGAGCTTATAGTACGGCGGGAGCTCTCCGACAACTTCTGCTATTATAATGATAAATACGATTCGTTCGAATCGTTTCCGGAATGGGCACAAAAAACTCTGAAGGATCACCGAAAAGATAAAAGGGAATTCATATATACTCTTTCTCAATTCGAAAACGCCGATACCCACGACGATCTCTGGAACGCCGCCCAGATGGAGATGGTGATAACCGGTAAAATGCACGGATATATGAGAATGTACTGGGCCAAGAAAATCCTGGAATGGTCTAAAACGCCGGAGGAGGCCCTCAAAACCGCTATATATCTAAACGATAAATACGAGCTCGACGCCAGGGATCCCAACGGTTATGCCGGGATCGCCTGGAGTATAGGCGGTGTCCACGACAGGGCCTGGCCACAGCGTAAGATATTCGGGAAAATAAGGTATATGAGCCATGACGGCTGCCGCCGTAAATTCGACGTTGATAAATATATAACAAAAATCAATAAACTTTCGAGATCCGGAAAATGAAATTATACACGCTGGAAAGAGAGCAGGTCATCGATAGGCCGCTGGAGCAGGTTTTCGCTTTTTTCGCAAAGCCCGAGAACCTGGCCCGAATCACTCCCTCTAAGATGCGATTTAATATATTGACCCCTTCTCCCATAAACATGAGGGATGGAACAGTCATCGATTACACCATAAAGATCCTCGGTTTCAAGGTTCACTGGCGAACGCTTATCGGCTCTTATGATCCTCCCTACGGTTTTGCCGACGAGCAGCTCAGGGGACCATACAGCTACTGGCACCACCGGCATCATTTCGAGAAAACCGAAAGCGGCACCCGAATATATGATCATGTAACCTACGCCCTGCCTTTCGGATTCCTGGGGCGCCTGGCGCATTTCGTTCTTGTTAAACGTCAGCTACAGCATATTTTTAATTATAGATCCGGGGTTATTAGAGAGATTTTCGCGCAATGATGAAAGAGAACAACAAAAAATCGATACTCGTTCTGGGGGCAACCGGTTTCGTGGGCAGATCCCTGACGCAATCTCTTTTATCAAAAGGACATTCCATCAACTGCCTGGTCCGGAATGCTAAACGAGCGAAAGAATTGCTCCCGGCAGAAGTTCAACTCATAGAAGGAAACGTTTTAAATAAGGACGATGTCCTCAATGCTTCAAAAAAAATCAATATCGTATATTATCTTATACATTCCATACCCTCCGGCGAGAAGGAGTTCGAGAAGATAGACCTCCTGGCCGCGGATAATGTCGCGCTGGCATCAAAAGAAAATAACGTCGATAGAATAATCTACCTGGGCGGCCTGGGAGGAAAAGAATCAGAAAGTTCGGCTCATCTCAAGAGCCGTCACGAGGTGGCCGACGCCCTGAGGGAAAGCGGCGTCGGGGTGACCGAATTCAGGGCCGCCGTTATCGTCGGAAAAGGCGGACTGTCCTTCGAAATGATACATCACCTGGCAAACCGGCTTCCCCTGATGATTTGCCCTATGTGGGTTTACACAAAAACTCAACCCATAGCGCTCGATGACGTTATCCGTTATTTAACCGCATGTCTCGATATTCAGGAATCAAAGGAAAAAATAATCGATATCGGCGGGCCGGATGTCTTATCCTACGGCGATATGATGGCCATAACCGCGAAAACGCTGGGACTGAAAAGATATTTAATAAGGGTACCGGTGCTCACTCCCAGGCTGTCGTCATACTGGGTCGATCTAGTTACCCCCATACATTCATCCTACGCCCGAACCCTTATCGAGGGGCTCCGTTACGAGACCGTATGCGAAAACGATCTGGCGAAAACGCTGTTCGATTTCCAGCCGGTTAGTTTTGAAAAGGCTGTTGAAGATTATCTGGGTAAGCTAAACATCAAAAATAAAGCGGCGCCTTTTCTGGAGGATATCGATAAATCTCATGTTTTGTCAAACCGCGCAACAAGAGTTATCAATTGCCCAGTCTCAGAGCTATTTGATATTATCACCAAGGTCGGCGGCGATAACGGATGGTTTTACGCAAACTGGCTCTGGAGATTCAGGGGTTTTATCGACAGGCTGATGGGGGGAATCGGCTATCGCCGCGGGCGCGATAATGTTAACGATATTAGGATCGGCGACCGTATCGATTTCTGGCTTGTGGAAAGACACGAACCCGGGAAAAGGCTCCGGCTCAAGGCGGAAATGAATGTCTGGGGCCACGGATGGCTGGAATTCCGGACCGAGGGAATAAACAACTCCAATTCTCAACTGACAATAACCGCCCATTATTACCCCCGCGGGCTGTTCGGACATATCTACTGGTTTATTACCTATCCCATTCATAAGATAGTTTTTAAAGGGATGGCCAAAAAGATTGCCCGGCGGGCGGGAAAATTGTAATTTGGTAAAAATCTTTGGTTGGGGAGAATATGAAAAAAACAGATGACGGTAAAAATCCCATCCGGGTCGGCATCAGCGCCTGCCTGCTGGGCGACAAGGTCCGCTGGGACGCCGGCCACAAGAGGGACCGCTATATAACCGATATACTGGGAGCCTACTTCCGATTTATTCCGGTATGCCCCGAAGTGGAGGTGGGTATGGGAGTACCGCGCGAATCGGTGAGGCTGGTGGGAGAAATATCGTCTCCCCGCATGGTCGGCAACAAAACCGGCCAGGACTGGTCCGAAAGGATGCGTGAATATATCGCTAAGCGCCTTAAACAGCTGGAGAAATATAACTTTTCCGGATACATCCTGAAGAAGGATTCCCCCAGCTGCGGGATGGAACGAGTCCGGGTGTATCAAAAATCGGGGATTCCGTTAAAACAGGGGCGCGGGTTTTTCGGCGGCGCCATCGTGGATCATTTCCCCAATCTCCCCATCGAGGAGGAGGGCAGGCTCAACGACCCCGCATTGAGAGAGAATTTTATTGTCCGAGTATTCGCGTATTCGCATCTACAGGATCTTTTCAAAGGGAAATTCAGCAGGAGTGAAATCGTCCAATTCCATACCGTTCATAAATACCTGCTTCTTGCCCATAGCCACAAACATTATAAGGAGCTTGGTCAGATGGTGGCGCAGATTAAAAAATACAAACCGGAGAATTTCAAGGAGAAATATGTGGAGACTTTTATGCAGGCGCTTTCGGTGAAATCCACCGCCCGAAAAAATGTAAATGTTCTGCAGCATATTACGGGATTTCTCAAACCTCACCTCGGGCCGCAAGCCAGGGTTGATATAATAAAAGTAATAGAAAATTACCGTACCGGGCTGGTGCCTTTGATAGTTCCCATAACATTAATCAGACACTATATTAATATATTCAATATCAAATATATTAATGACCAGGTCTATCTCAACCCTCATCCAAAAGAGTTGATGCTGAGAAACCATGTTTAGAATTATGTAGCGTGTCAAAACTAATGCGCCAGATAGGCTTTTAATTTAAGAAATTGTTCGGGATATCATGAGACTGATAATACGGATGGTTGATTTTGAAAGGCTTGCTTTATAAGTTGTGATCTAGTATAATAAATTTAAGAAACAATAATATTCAAGCAATTTGACATAAAGTAATATAGGTCACTCATACCGTTTGTGCCATATTTGTGCCATGTTGCTGTAAAAACATATAAAAATAGATAAAAAGAGACAATACTATTTGTAATACCTAAGCCGATATGAAATTTGAGTTTATCCTGTATTTCGTTGTCTTCCAATAACATACAAAAAACCCTATAAAAGGACAGGTGGTTCTCAGCCATCAAACCGGGGTTCGATTCCCCGTAGCGCTACCATGAATAAAACATAATAAAACAACAAGTTATAAAATTTACTGGGCGAGAACCAATGG
>CBFCYP010000079.1:0-15270 GCA_965602185.1 uncultured bacterium | reverse complement strand
AATAGCCCGGGTTTGATCCGGAGGCTCCTTTTGTTTTCTCGTTATCGGGCAATGACTTATATTTAGCATCCACAAGATCGGGTTTCAGCCGTAACATCATGGATGTTTCCCACCAGCCAGCGTGTATATCTTTTTTCAACAATTCTTTTTCATTCTCGGTCAGGGGATGGGACAGCCTGTTCGAGATCTTATCAATAAATTCCCCTTTTAGAAACCTGATCGCCAGCGCTCCCGAAAGATTGTGCATCTGAATCTTATGCTTTTTTGAAACCTTAACGCAGGCGGATTCCAGGGCTACAATATCTTTCGGAGAACCATGCCCGGACAATATGAAGATAAATTTAAAGCCCCAGTGTGCAAGTGAGGTTCCAATACTCACAAATGCGTCATAGAGTGTGCCGCCCTTGACTATGACAGACCCCGGCTGTTTATAAAGTTGAGTACCCAGGGGAATACCGGGATATAACAGGGCGTCGAAATCAGGTCTGTTATGGGTAGTTAATTCGGCGGCCTTATCGGCGAAATAAAGGGCATCGAAATAATCGACTCCCAATGGCAGATGCGGCCCGTGACCCTCGATCGGCGAAACCGGCAGAAAAACCGCGGTTTTGTCTTTGTCCAGTTGGGCGATTGCGGAAGAAGTCAATTCCTCGAATCTTAAAATCCTGCCGGGCATGCGCCAAGACTATAAAATCGCATTCCTTCAGTCAAGAATATAAATCATTTCCATATTATCCAATTGGTAATTGACATAAGGCCCGGAGAGGATTACAATTTCTGTGATGCTGTTCAGGACCAGGATATTTGCGGTCATATTTATAGTGGGCATGCTGCCCGCGGTTATACTGTTGTCGGTTTCCGCGTATCTTCTAAACTCAACTCTGGGTAGAGTGGGGGCATCGGGACTCGAATCCAGCGTCGAGGCGGCCAGATCGATGGTCGATGATTCCGAATCAATAATCGGGGAGATATTCACGCAATGTCTATCAAGTGAAATTCCCTGGAGCAAGGAAAGAGAGCTTGATAGCTGGCGTGATTTAAAAAAACTGGATATGGTTTACAGAAAATCGGATAGTTCTTTAAACTGGTCAGTATCAGATTCTCTTAAGATAAACGAGCAATTTTTTGAAGATCCGCCAATTATTTCCGGCCTCCAGCACTTGGAAATTGATGGAAATCCTGTTTTGATAATGTCGCGTGCCGATTCGCGTATTATTGAGGGTTGCGGTTTATTAATGCCCGAAGGATATGCTGATAAAGGACGGCAGTTATCGAATGCTGTTTCAGCAGCGGCAAGCCTTTCTATATATAAAGATTTTTCCATTCAGCTTATATCCGCTGTTACCGGTGTAAGCCTGATGTTTATTTTGATCGCGGGTTTTATGCTATCGAGATTAATAAGCGGGCAGCTGGTTAAACCGTTGGAAAAACTCACCGCGGGAGCGGGAAAGTTGGGAGCCGGCGATCTCGATTATCGTGTAGATATATCGGGAAATGATGAATTCGCCGGACTAGCCGGGTCTTTCAACGAAATGGCCTCGGAAATCTCCGAGAATCAGAAAAAGCTGATTCAGGCGGAGAGGCTTGCCGCCTGGCGGGAGGTGGCCCGCCGGATCGCCCATGAGATAAAAAATCCCTTAACTCCCATAACCGTGGAGTTGTATCGTTTGAAAGGGATGCTGGCGAAAGCCGCCGGTGAAGACACAACTGATATAACAAAAACGCTCGACGCCATAAATGCGCAGATAAAGGCGTTACAGGAACTGGCCGGTCATTTTTCCACGTTTGCCAAGGAACCGGAACTTCGGAAACAAAAATGCTCGGTCGCGGATACCCTTACCGAGACGATCGGTTTGTACAGCAATCTTGAAAATGTATCAATTACGACATCAATTCCCGGAAACCTGCCGATGTTAGAAATAGACCCGCAGATGATGGGCAGGGTTTTCGGCAATATCATAAAAAATTCTATAGAGGCCTCGCCGGAGTCGGTCGGTATTGATATTAAAGCTGTGAGGGAAGATGATAGTATAAAAATTGTTATAAGGGACGACGGGCCCGGTTTTCCACCCGAAAAACTGAAGAATATCGATACCCCTTATATCACCACCAAGAGAAGCGGAACCGGTCTGGGGCTGGCAATTATCAAAAAAATTATAGATGAACACGGTGGAGAATTGAGGCTTTATAATGACAACGGAGCGGTGGTGGAGATATCGCTTCCGATATATTGAAAAATATTTGGGTTATCGTAGGTCAAATCCCCCCGGGATTTGACGCATCACCGTCAGGTCTCGGAGAGACCTGACCTACGTCTCGCCATGCCGCGCTTCGTATAGATACCGCCGCCGATATATCATTTCACCTTAATTATAATATACCCGCGCCGTAAGGAACCCATTCCTTACGGCATTGATGTCAAGCCCGTCTGCGGCGGGCCTGACCTACAGCAACTTCGTCATCGCGAGGAGTCCCCGACCGAAGGTCGCGGAGATGACGAAGCGATCTCATAAGTTCTATATTGCACCGTCATGAACCTCTTCCCGACGGCCGGGTGGCATGCTTTTGCCGCAGGCATAAGCATGATATTCCTGCTGATATGTAATATTATCATCTTACATTAATAATTATATTATCCAGAAGCCTTACGCCCTCAATAACCACCGCTAATGATATCATTACCCGGCCGGAGAGCCTTTTAACCGGTTCCAGATCATCCCAGCGGTTGAACGATATATAGTCAATCTTCGCTCCGGGGACGGAATAAATCAGTTTGCTCATATGGGATTCTATGACCCTGGAATTTCGGATGCCGTTTTTAATCAGTTTCTCCGCGAGTTTCAGAGACCCTCGAATAACCTTCGCTTTTTCGAGCCCCTCCTCCGATAGATACGAGTGCCGGGACGATAACGCCACGCCCGCGGAAGTGCGTACAATGGGACCTGTGATTATTTTCAGGTCGAAGTTCAGGTCGCGGACCATACGTCTTAACGCCGCCAGCTGCTGGCCGTCCTTCTGTCCGAAGACGGCTACATGCGGTTTGGTGATGTTGAAAAGTTTGGCGCAGACGGTCGCCACGCCCCGGAAATGCCCCGGCCGGCGCGCACCCTCCAGGATGCTGGTCATTTCGCCGACGTCTACAAAGGTCGAGTAATCATCCGGATACATATCGCTTACGGAGGGATGGAATACCGCTTTCACCCCTGCCTTTTCAAGCTTCTCGCAGTCGGATTTGAAGGCGCGCGGGTATTTGGAAAAATCCTCATCCGGCCCGAACTGGGCGGGATTGACGAAAATCGAGGCGATCACGAAATCCGATTTCTTGACCGCGATATCGACCAGCCTGAGATGGCCCTCGTGAATCGCCCCCATGGTCGGAACCAGCCCGATGGTTTTCCCCTTCGCTCGCACCGACTCGGCCAGCGCCTGCATTTTTGACGGGGATTTTATGATTTGGAGGGGCATTGCATTTCCGGGAGGGTTATCAATATCCGAACCTAATAGCTCTCGTCTTTCCCCGGAAAATCGCCTTTTCTCACATCATCGATATATTCGGTAACCGCTTTTCTGATAACCCCGGCGATATCGGCGTAGGTGCGCACGAACTTCGGCTTGAAATCCTCGAAAAGCCCGATCATGTCGGATATTACCAGCACCTGGCCGTCGCAACGCGGCCCCGCCCCGATACCGATGGTGGGGATATCCACCGATTCGGTGATCTCCCCGGCAACGTCGGGCAATACCGATTCCAGGACCATGGCGAAACATCCGGCGTCCTGCAGCGCCCGCGCGGATTGAAGCAGGTATTTTCTCTGTTTTTCTGTCTTGCCGAAAATCAGATGAGCCCCGAATTTATTGATTGACTGCGGGGTCAGTCCGATATGTCCCATCACCGGGATGCCGAAATCGACCATTTTTAAGATTAAGGGGGCGATTTCCGAACCGCCTTCAAGCTTAACGGCGGCCGCGCCGCCCTCCTTCAAGAAGCGCCCGGCGTTCGAGATCGTCTCCGCCTCCGATACCTGGAAACTCAAAAAGGGCATATCGCCCACCAGGAGGGCCCTTTTGACGCCGCGCGAGACGGCTTTGGTCAGGAAGATCATGTCGTCCATGGTGATAGGCAGGGTGTTCTCATATCCGGCGACCACGGTTCCAGCGGAATCGCCTACCAGGATGCAGTCGATGCCGGTGGAATCGAGGATTTTCGCCGTCGGAAAATCGTAAGCGGTCAAAACCGTTATTTTCTTCCCCTCTTTCTTGAATCTCTTTAAACGCCGGGTGGTTATTTTATCATTTGCTTTATTAGACTTATTGCCGCTCATCCCAGACCTCGGAAGAATCCATTATTTTTATCATCTTTTGAGATTTTACTTCCTCGAGGCAATCGCTCAGGAGCTCGTTGGTTCCCGGATGCCTTACACTTCCATCGATTTCTAAAAGCGGCTCCAGAACAAACCTTCTCGTCCGCAGACGGGAATGGGGAATCCTGAGCTCCAGCGAGTCAAGATCGATATTATCATAAAGAAGAATATCGATATCCATGGCGCGGGGCAACATGTGTGTATGCGGTTCGCGTCCCATGGCCTTTTCCACGGATTTCGCTATTTTTAGAAGATCCTGGGGCTCGTAATCGGTCTTAATTTCGACCACACAATTAACAAAATCAGGCTGTAGCGATTCTCCCAGAGCCTTTGTTTCATATAAAGATGACACCGCCTTTATTTTGATCCCTTTATCATTTTCCAGCAAGGCCAGCGCCTGCTTTATGTTATCTTCACGATCCCCCTCGTTGGAGCCCAGCCCTAGAAATACATCCGCCATTTAGAATCCTCCGTATATCATCCAGACGTTTCAACCTCAAAATAAGCCATTGGCCCCTCGATTGGAGGACCCATTTTACGAACCCTCAGGGTAATCCTCTGCGCCCCGGTCTTTGTCTTGATCTCGTCTTTGAGCTTTTCAGCCAGAGTTTCCATCAGGTTATATCGGCGATTTTCCAGATGCTCACGGATGATAAGATAAATAATGCCATAATCGATGGCATCCTCGATATTATCGCTGGCCGCGCATCGGGTAATATCGGTCTCGATCTCGCAATCGACTTCGTAATTGGCGCCTTTTTCCTTTTCCTTCCCGGTTACCCCGTGATGCCCGTGAAATTTCATTTTCGACATTCTGAGAATCGCCATCACTCGGTACTCCGTTCAATTATCCGTTAACACGCTGTCGAACGAGATGTATTCTGTCCCTTCTTTTTTATTGGATATCTTTTCTATTATATAAGACAACTTGTCCCCATCGATGCCAAAATCAACATTATCCGTTTTTACCACCAGGAGAGGCGCATCGTTATAATTGAAAAAGAAATTGCCGTACATTTCACACAAATCTTCCAGATAAAATTTATCGAAACCTTTCTCAAAAGAGCGTTGTCTTCTCCTGATTCGTTGAATTAGAGTATCGACCGTTGCCGTAAGGTAGATAACCATATCGGGAATCGCCACGTTTTTTTCAAGATTGGAGGCTACTTTCTCATATAAGACCAGTTCGTTATCCGAGAGGTTTAATCTGGCGAATAAACTGTCTTTCGCGAAGATATAATCGCTTAACGTGCATTGCGTAAAGAGATCTTCGTGGGCGAAATGCTGTTGTTGGGCGTATCGTGACATTAAGAAGAAAATCTGCGTCTGGAACGCGAATCTTCTACGGTCTTTATAAAAATCGGGGAGGAACGGATTGCTCTCGGGATTTTCCAGAATTAAACGAGCGTTTAATTTCCTCGCCAGCAGTTCGGCCAGGGTGCTCTTGCCGACACCTATAGGCCCTTCAATAGCAATATGGCCGCTGATGTTCATAAGCTGTTTTCCCCCGCGATAATAATCCCCTTTAGGTTTTGCCGTCCGCCGATATCCAGAAGTCGATCAACCTCCTCGCGGGGGATCAATTTGAGCAATTCGATCTGTCGGGCATAGAACAGAATCTTTGAATACCTTTCCAGAATCTCAGTTCTGTTAAACGCCTCCATCATTGACCGCCCCAGAGTCAGCGACCCGTGTTTTTCAAGCAGGAAAGCGTCATATTTATCTATAATTTCAAGCAGGTTTGACACCAGCTTTTCCGATCCGGGCGTAGCGTATTTTACCATGGGCACGATCCCCAATGAAACCACGAATTCCGGCAGGATCGCCTTGTTGAATGGTATTCCGGCCATTGAAAACGCAGTGACAAATAACGGGTGTGCATGACATACGGCGTTAACATCATGGCGATATTTATAAACCGCCGTATGAATTTTAACCTCTGACGAGGGCTCGTGGACGCCTGCGAGCTTTTTACCGTCCGGATTGCAGGTAACCATGTCTCTGGAACTTAGAAAACCCTTATTAAGGCCTTTGGGCGTGATCATAATACGGTTTTCAGGAAGCCGAACGGAAATGTTTCCTTCAATCCCGGTGATATATTCCTTATCATAGAGCCGGTTGCAGAATTCCTCGAGTTCTTCAGCCTGTTTTGTCATATTATTCATTTATCCGTTAATTCAAATGCTAAACAAATAAGCTTCTGATAATACTATTTTACCTTCTCGCCGATCAATATGGCCACAGCGACCGCATGATCTTTCGTGTGAGAAAGAGATATCAGGATATTTTTATCGCCTATATGATCTCGAATCGCTTTGCCCAGCCGGACTTGCGGCTGTCCCTTACGATCATTCACGACCTCGACCGATTTCCATTTAACCCCCTCCGAAAATCCCGTCCCTACCGCCTTAAAGACCGCTTCTTTTACGGCGAACCTCCCCGCATAAGAAAGCATAGGATTAATTTTGGAGCGGCAATATTGAATTTCCCACGGCGTAAATACGCGATCGGTGAATCGCTCGCCGTAACGGTTTACCGACTCCTCGATTCTTTGTATCTCAACAAGATCAATACCAACCGCTTCGATCATAAACTCACCTGACCGAATATAAAGGCGACTCTATTAAAAGTCAAAAAGATAGTTTGCCGGTTATATGCGAAGTCTTACATAACCTGCAGCAACCTTGATCCAGATATTTATCGCGGATAATCCGGGATTTTATAAAAGTTATAAACTGGACTTCCGAGTATCTATTAAGAGCGGATTTTATTAATATCGATCCTTGTTATTTCTCTTGAATTTGGCAATCCATTCGAATAGATTGTTCATTGCTTTGCATCTTTGGTTTTGCATCATCGAAAGTCCGTAAGCTCAGGAGTAAAAGTAATGCTGGACAGCAAAAAAACCAAAAAAAGGCTTATAGAAGAAATAGAATCTTTGCGACGAAGGATATCCAGGCTTGAATCTGAAAAAACCAGGCTTTTTCAACTGCTGGAAAGGGATAATATCGGAGCAAGGGTCATGACTCAACAATATCTCGACGTTGTACATACGATAGTCGTCGAACTCGATTTCACGGGAAAAGTCGTGCAGTTAAATGAAAGAGGCCGTGAGATTATCGGGTATAATGAACAGGAAATAATCGGGGAAAACTGGTTTGATAAATTTCTGCCCAAATATTACGGCTCGGAAGTGAAAAAGGTGTTTAAAGAACTGATGGCGGGAGATCTCCAGGCACAGGAATTTTTCGAAAACCCGATTCTAACTAAAGATGGAGAAGAGAGGCTTATCGCCTGGCATAATACAATATTAAGGGATCCTTCCGGAAAAATAACCGGGACTTTAAGTTCGGGCCTGGACATCACCGATGATTTTTACGCTTCCGAAGCTTTAAGGGAGAGCAAAGAAAAATATCAGACGCTCTTCAACGAGATGATTGATGGTTTCGCCTTGCATGAAATAATCTGCGATGATAAAGGTGAACCGGTTGATTATCGATTCCTGGAAGTCAACCCTTCTTTTGAAAAAATAACAGGTTTGTCGCGCAAAAAAGTCATCGGGAAGACCGTGAAACAGGTATTGCCCGATATCGAACCTTATTGGATTAAAACTTATGGAAAAGTTGCCCTAACCGGCAAATCGGCGAGGTTTGAAAACTATTCGCAGGATCTCGATAAATACTATGATGTTGTCGCATTTTGCCCGGAAAAAGGTCAGTTCGCGACAATATTCATCGATATTACCGATCGCAAAAAGACAGAAAAAGGCAGCAAGAAAAGCTAACCCCCCGCTATTTTTATTTTTCGAACAAGTTGAATTTGCGGGATTATCCTGTCGCGGAATTTAAATTCGATTTTTTAATCTTATTAATCCGACTTACTTTTTCCCTTCAAATATCTATCAAACCATTTTTGAATCCATTCCAGGCGGGCCATGCGTCTGTCCGGCCGGCCGCATCTCGAAAGACCGTGCGGCTCCTCCGGAAAACGAACCATCTCCACTTTTCGCCGGAGCTTTTTCAGGGAGATATAAAGCTGTTCCCCTTGTTCAATAGGGCAGCGCAGGTCGTTTTCGGAATGTATGATCAGAAGCGGGGTTTTAATTTTGGCCACATGTTTTATGGGCGACATCTCCCACCAGCTGTCCAGGTTTTTCCAGGGTGACCCCTTGATTTCCCGGTCGAGGTCAAAACCGAGATCGGAAGAACCGTAAAATGATACGAAATTCGTTACCGACCTCTGAGTAACGGCCGCTTTAAAGAAATCGGTGTGAGAGACTATCCAGTTGGTCATATACCCGCCGTAGCTTCCCCCGGTTACTCCCATCCTGTTTTTGTTTATATATTTTTTGGAAGCCATAAATCCCGCCACGGACATGCAGTCTTCATAATCGTAGGTTCCCCAGTTATTTATAATAATCTCAGCGTGTTTTTTGCCGTAACCCTGTCCTCCCCGGGGATTGCAGTAGTAGACCACATAACCGCATGCCGCCAGAAATTGCATTTCGTGAAAAAATGTATGTCCATACTGCACTCTCGGCCCCCCATGAATTTCCATAATGGAGGGGTACTTCCTTGTGGCCGAGAAGTCCGGCGGCTTGATGATCCAGGCATGTATCGGATAACCGTCATGGCCCCGGACTATCATCTCTTCCGGTTTACGAATATCGATTTTTTTTGTCAGTTCGTCATTAAGCCGCGTAATCTGTTTGGGTTTAGCTCCGGGTTTAAGAGAGGATATGAAAATCTCCGCAGGCATTATAGGGCTTGAGATTATCGAGGCGATAATGCTGTTTTTACCCGTTAACGAGGCCGAGATCAAATGTATTTTGCCGCTTATGACCTTCGTATACCCGCGGCCGGTAGAACGGATTTTATAAAGCCGGGTAGAGCCGTTTTCGGATACCTGGAAATAAATCTCCTTGCCGTTGGAGGACCATACCGGTTTCATGCCTCCATGCACTTCAGCGGAATCAGAAATCGTTAGATCGCTGGTTAGCCTGTCCAATTTAGCGGTAAGATCCATCGCCTTTCCGCCCCGTGTCGGGATTTTCCAAATATGTAACGGTTCCACTCCCCACTCGTCAAAAGGATTATCGTTACCGATGAAGGCTATCTCTTTCCCGTCGGGAGAGGCGGCGATGTTCTCTACCGGACCTGCGGGTTTTTTTAGTTTTCGCGGTTTTCCCCCGGTGGACGCTACAACAAAGATGTCGTCGCGCAGAAGGTTAAAATCGTGCTCCCGCTGAATGTTGGCGATGTAGGCTATGGATCTACCGTTGCCCAGCCATACGGGAGATCTTTCGCCGTTTTTACCCCTTGCGATCTGTTTGCCCTCGCCGGTTTCCATATCGTAAGTATATATATGGCCGGGATCCTTCGGACGGAATCCCTGGTTGTCCAGTTTATAGAACATCCTGGTAATGTGCCGATAAACAGGGGCTTCTTTCTTCCCGTCTTTATCTTTGGGAACGTCGTCGGCCCTGGTGAAGACACAAAGGATTTTTTTGTTATCCGGGGAAACCGAGATGTCTGAAAAGGATCCGTCCTCTTCCACCACCGATTTCGCCTCGCCTCCGGCGGTAGGCATTTTATAAATGCCTTTTTTGTCATTGCGTTTCGATGTGAAGACTATCCAGTCGCCGTCCGGAGAGAAAACCGGATTGGAGTCGGAGACTTTTCCGAATGTGTATTGCCGCAGATTGGCGCCGTCGACGTTAACCGTATAGATATGCGAGTAGTATTTTTTCTTATCGTCGGAGGATATCTGCTCCGTAAACATGATCTTAGTCTCATCCGGCGACAAACAAACCGATCTGATGAACTTCAGTTTCAACAGATCTGCAGCGGTCATTTTTCTTTTTTTCATTTTGACTCCTTTTAAGCGGCCAAAACGGATCCATTTCCCTGTAAATTCTCTCTTATCCTACAAATTGGGAATCAAATATGCAAGCAAGTAATTAAAAATCGGCAATTGCAAGTTTGTTATTGAATAATCCGACGCGATTATGTAAGTTCGGCGAAATTCTAATTTCAGGGGATCGAATAATAACTGATGCAGATACCTTACCTCGGAGAAATTTTCGCCTTCGTCACGGCCATAGTCTGGGCCTCCGCCGTTATCCTTTTCAAGAAAAGCGGCGAGACAGTCCATCCCATCGCATTAAACTTCTTCAAAAATCTGCTGGCTATGGTACTTCTGATTCCAACCATATATCTTTTTGACGCCTGGATTTTCAAGGGTTTTACAGGGGATGAAATAGCCCTGCTTCTGGTGAGCGGAGCGTTGGGTATAGGAATCGCGGACACATTCTTCTTTATGAGCCTGAATCTTCTGGGGGCGGGACTTTCGGCCATTGTGGATTGCCTTTACAGCCCTTCAATTATACTCCTGGCGTTTTTATGGGTGGGCGAAAGGCTGGGGATTTTGCAGATATTCGGAGTGGTGATGATAATCTCGGCGGTGCTCACCATCTCTCGCGCCGATAAAAGCGGGTTTATCAGCAGGCGAGACCTGCTTTTGGGGATTATGTGGGGCGCCCTCGCCATGTTCACCATGGCAATCGGAATCGTCATGATAAAGCCTCTACTCGATCGTTCTGCTCTCCTGCCGCTTACAGAGATACGTCTCTTCGGCGGTGGAATCGTATTGGCCCTTGTATTCTTATTCCATCCCCGGAAACGGGCAATCGCCACCCCGCATCTTACCCGGAGAGGCTGGACTTATCTTCTAATCGGCTCGTTTCTGGGAGCGTACTGCGCCCTGCTTTTGTGGCTGGCCGGAATGAAATACACGCAGGCGTCCATTGCGGCGGCTTTAAACCAGACCAGCAATATATTTATCTTCATCTTCGCGGCTATGTTTTTAAGAGAACCCATAACCCGACGGAGAGTTGTCGGCATTATACTTGGAGTCGCCGGAGCGTTGATAGTTACGTTCGGATAGCCCTGTTTTAGGTTGCCTGAATGAGGAATTCACGTTAATATGCCCCCGACATGAATTTCCCTGTTTTCCTGATTTCAGTTTTTTTCCTTTTCATCACACCTGTAATCCGGGCGGCTGCCGGTTCGGATATCCCGGCGGGGGATTCAATTTCGACCGATAAAAACGATACCCTAAAAAGCAGCCTGACCGTATTGCCGGCCGTATTCTATTTGCCGGAAACGAAGCTGGGATTTGGCGTATACCCCAACTATATTTTCCGCTTTTCGCGGCACTGCCGGCCCTCAAATTTATCGTTTCTCGCGTTCTACACCATTAAGAAACAGATCTCCGTAAGCTTCGATCCCAGCCTGTATTTTAGCGATAACAAATACATTTTCTCGGGAACGATTTTTTATGAAAAATGGCCTAACGATTTTTTCGGTTTCGGGACAAACATTTCGAAAGAAAACGAAGAGGAATACACAACCCGAAATACCGGCTTTGCCGCGAATATGAAACGCAAGGTTTTCAGAGATTTATACGCCGGGCTCCGATACGAGCTTACACATATCAAATTTCTAAAAATCGAGGAGGGCGGGGCCCTTGCGCGGGGCGATATAACCGGAGCCGAAGACGGAACCAACAACGGAGCCGGATTTTCAGTCAGCTGGGAGGGGCAGGATAACACATTTTTCCCGAGCGCCGGGGAATATCTGGAGTTGGAATCCTCCTTTTATGGCGGCACTATCGGGGGTGATTACACCTATAAACGGCTGACCATAGATCTGCGAAAATACCTTTCATTGAATCCTGGTAATGTCTTTGCGTTTCAACTGTACGGAGATTTCGTCAATGGGGACGCGTCTTTCAGGAATTTTTCCCAGATCGGTAATGTAATCAGAGGGTATCTTCCGACGCTTTATATCGAAAAGAAACTTGTGGCCGCCCAACTTGAATACCGCCGGGTGCCGTTTCTGGGTAGATTCGGTTTTACTCTTTTCGCCGGAACGGGATCGGTGGCGAGGACGATTTCCGATTTCAGGTCGGGCAGATTCAAATTCGCGGCCGGTTGCGGACTTCGGTATGTTCTCGTTGAAGCGGAAAAGTTCAATATCAGGATAGACTACGGCGTCGGGCACGACTCGGCCGATCTGTATCTGGCCGTGGGCGAGGCGTTTTAATTCCCGAATCCGGATTCCCAAGATTATTCAGTAAAATTTTTATAAAACTTTCAAATCCTAAATACGTATTTAAACCGGGTGAAAGGTCGTGAAGGTGAAATCTAATGTTTACTTCGTTTGATAGGAGCAAATCATGAAAAGAACCTTATTTGTCTGTCTGTTACTGGCATTCCTGACCTCCTTTGTTTTCGCCGATGATGTTATAAAGCGCGAATTCGAGATTTCCGGGGGAAAAACCCTCATACTGGAGACGGAGATTGGTGGAGATATCTATGTAAAGGGCTGGAATCAAGATAAGATCGAAGTTAAAGCCGAGGTATATCGTATTGATGATGACGACTACAGAATCGATTTTGATGTCGCCTCATCCGGATTAACAATCGTGGCTGAGAAAAAAAGCAGCTGGTTGAAGCGCGGTGGCGGGGAAATGGATTTTACCATTAAAGTGCCGGGTGAATTCAATGTCGAGATTGAAACGGCGGGCGGTTCTGTAAACGTGGAGGATATAAAAGGAGACCTCAGCGGGAAAACGGCCGGCGGAAGCCTCGATTTTTACGGTATCGAAGGCGACATTAATTTCCTGACCATGGGCGGCTCCATAGACGCGAAAAAAATTACCGGTCGCCTGAATCTAAAGACCATGGGCGGGGGCATTACCGTATTGGCTTCGAAAGTCAGCGGCGAAGTGAAAACCATGGGAGGAAGTATCCGCATCGAGGACGTGGACGGGGCCCTTGACGGCTCGACCATGGGCGGGAGCGTAACCTACCGCAATGTGACCGGAAGATCGTCGAGCTCCACACCGGAACCCCTTCATATTACTACCATGGGAGGCAGTATCGAGGTGGATGAGGCGCCCAACGGCGCGGAACTTGACACCAAGGGCGGAAGCATCGAGGTTAACAGGGCGGGCAACTATGTCAAGGCCGAAACCATGGGGGGCAGCATTATTATCCGCGAAATTGACGGCTGGGTTGACGCCAGCACCATGGGAGGTAGCGTAGAGGTCAACATGGTGGGCGATCCCGATAAAGGCAACCGCGACGTTTACATTTCCTCCAAGGGCGGCGATATAGAGTTAATAGTGCCGCAGGGCCTTTCGATGGACTTCGATATCGAGCTCGCTTTCACCAAGAATTCGGACAGAGATTACGATATTTACAGCGATTTTGAATTGAAGAAAAAGAGAACCGATGAGTGGGAAGGGCACTGGGGATCCAAGAGGAAATTTATCTACGGTACAGGCCAGTACAAAGGCGGAAAAAATAAAATCAGGATAGCCACCGTTAACGGGGATATAACGATAAAAGAAGGAAGAAATTAAACCGCCGACAGGTTTATAACGCCTCGTTTGAGGTTTTCATATAAAACGGCCGCCAACTCTCCTCCGGCGGCCTTTCTTTTATCAAGCTTACCGCTACCAGGCAGAACAGAGATGCCAATAAGGCCGGATAAATTGTGGGAATATCAAACGGATTTCCCAGGATCTCCCATATAATGGTCACCGACATTCCCGCCGCGATGGACGACACGCCCCCGTAAGCATTAGCCCGTTTCCAAAAAAATGCCGCCAATACTGCCGGCGTAATTCCCACCCCGTACATAGTGTAGGCATATAACGCCATCTCCAGCACTCTGGTGAAAAAGCGGACCTGCGCGAAGGCGAAAATCCCCAAAAGCACAACCGCAATCCTGGAATATAAAACGATCCGCTTCTGGGAGGCGCCAGGATTGATGAACCTCTGGTAGATATCCCTGATGATATTTGTGGCCGGAACGAGAAGGAACGAGTCCGCGGTGGATACGATTACCGCCACTATTGCCGCCAGGCAGACACATCCGATAGCGATAGGCAGTCCGTGCTTCACCGAATGCAGTATCACCATTTCCGAATCGATATCAATGAAAATGGAGCTGCCCACAATCGCAATAACAACGATCAAGGTCTCAATCACTATGGTCCCGGCAATCCAGCCGATTACCGATCGTTTGGCCGTACGTTCGTCTTTGGCCGAGAAAAACCTTTGATACATCCCCGATTCGCCCAGTAGCAGAAGCATGGTCGGTAACGAATAACCGAGGGCCTCGAAAACGGTCATGTTCCCCAGAAGCTGGAAATTTGTTTCGGGAAGCCGCGCGACTATCTCACTCCAACCCCCGGCGTTTTTCAACAGAAACGGCAGGGTGACAAAGAGCCCGACGACCATGATGATCCCGTTAACAACATCGGTATAGGCGACTGAAATCAGCCCTGCCAGAACGGTGTAGCCGATCACGAAGACCGCCGTTATGATAATTCCCTGATCGACGGAAATCCCGGTTATCAGGTTCAAGACCATACCGCCGGCGCGGAATTGATAGCTTACAATGGCCGTATAAGCGATGACCGTAACAAGCGTGCCTAAAATCCTGGCATATTTGTTATATCTGGTTTCGAGAATATCGGGGACCGTATATTGGGCAAACGCCCTGACCCGCCCGGCGATCATGTAGAGTATTATTATAGCGATCCAGACGCCGGCGTTAAACCATAACGCGGGAAATCCCTTATCGTAAGCCAGACCCGCGCCTGCTATAATCGAACCGGAGCCGATCCAGGTGGCCAACAGCGTTCCCACCAGCACTTTCGCCGATAGCCGTCGCCCGGCTACCATGAAATCGTCCTGGTTTTTAACCTGCCGGCTGCGCCAGGCGCCGACGATTATCAGGATGAAAAGATAAAGGAGTATGGTCCAGAAGTAGATCACGTTATTATTATGATTTGAATCGAATTAATTGTCAACGACATATCCCGGCTATTTCTT
>CBFCYP010000078.1:0-15333 GCA_965602185.1 uncultured bacterium | reverse complement strand
TTATTCTAAATACGGACAGGATTAGTATCGAAAGGAAGATGCTGTTACTAAAATGAGCAGGATCTGCCCCGCGAAAGTATAATTTTTCTCTTGACTTTTACATATCATATATATTATTTGTATTAGAATCATCCGATATTATTGTGCTTCCGAGGATCTTTCCCGCCGGTTTTGGCGGGGTGAGTTATAATTTTTAGAAGTGCGTAGCGCCATGAAATATGTATTTGATACAATTCGACTTAAGGCCGGAAATGTTACAGATTCCGAATATGGAATCATTGCCCCCCCCATTCCACGTTGTTTGCGGAAAGGGCGCGGGGACCGCCGGGAAAGCGAATTTTAGTATTGACAAAATCGGAATATGGGTTAAATTTTAATTGAAGATATACGAGGAGGAAGTAATGAAAAGATATATTTTAACCGGCACGGCCATTTTAGCTGTTGTCCTGGCTGTTGTTTTCGCGGTAAACCGCTCCAGCGCCGACGAACCCAAATGGCGCGGATTCTACGGTACTATCACCTATAATGATTGTGATTGCACAGATGGCGCCTATGCTGATCGGGTTTATATCAAGAAGCTGCCCAGCGGCACTCCGGAAAATGTCGGAGTATCATGCTACCAGGGAGTTGGATCTTATGACACGGAGGCAAGCAGTCAATTGGTTTTCGAGCCCGGCGATTATCAGTTATGGGTTGTATTTAATCCTGCAGGACCGTCGGAATGCGAAACCGGCTCTATTCAGGAAGTGAAGCATCAATACGGAAAACAACAGGTTAATTTAACTGTTTACGGCCCGACCGGAGGAGGTAGCTGATCTGCAAATATCGGGGACGTCGCTCAGGCGGCGTCCCTTTATCTTAAATAAGGGAGGTACATTATGAGAATTATTAAGATTATTTTTTGCAGTTTAACAATAACAACCTGCGTCTTTGCACAAGCCCCGGTTCAAGTGGAAAGCTGGCCCTTTAAAACTTTGCACGGGCAATGGTCTTTGACAGACAATGCTGGTATTCAAATGAATAACACTGCCGATTCCTCAATGATATTTTTTGGCACTTCGGTTACCTATGAACTTGATAATTTCCATTTCGACAAGTCCTTTTTCCCCGGCTGGCCGCTGTGTTTCGATACGGTTCTGATGAGCCAGACTCCCATAATTGCCGATATCGATCATGACGGCGAAATAGAGATTATCATAAACGGCGCCAAAAGAGACGGCAACAACCATTATGTACATTCCGAGCTCCATATTTATAATGAAGACGGTACGAGTTTCGGGGACTCCCCCTTCATATTTAGCGCTATTTCTCCACCCAATCTGGCCGATTTTGATAATGACGGCGAATATGAGCTTATTTTCTACGACCTCGTTAATGATCTGATATTCTGTATAAATATGCAGGGCGCCATAGAGCCGGGCTGGCCGATTCCAAGACCTCAATGGGCCGATGGATCTATAGGTGGAACAGGCGCAGTCGGTGATTTGGACCTGGACGGCTATAATGAATACCTGCTTAAAGGTGAACAGGATATATTTTGTTATAGATACGATGGTACGACACAGCCTGGATTCCCCATTCATATATTTGACGACGATTGGTTCTACCAATCGTGGTTCGGTCCCAATCTTGCCGATATCGATCAGGACGGTTACCTGGAAATTTTGATAACCGGCGATGATGGTAATATCGGTAATTTGAGCGGTTTTGTGGCCGTCTATGAACATACCGGAGATCTGAAAATCGGCTGGCCGTACTTTACATACGGACGATTCCCGGCGCAATCGCCTACAGTAGGCGACATTGACAATAATGGGACACTCGAGATGGGATTCGCGGCGGGGATTTTTGAATATTTTTTAGATAGTGATGGTTTTGAGCTTCCCGGCTGGCCCGCAACTTTTAACGATCCTGAAGGAAGGCCCTCCAGAGCCCACTCCGATATCATATTAGTGGATATCGACGGCGATCGTGATTGCGAAATATTCTGGGACAATAACCGGTTTTATTTCGATTCTATTGGACAAGATTCCACTGTATATGCCGGCTATGGCTTTTTATTCGGCGTGGACCATTGCGGACAATCGTTGCCGGGATTTCCGCTCGAGGTGGAAGGCGAAATGTTCTGGCGTGCTCCCACCTTCGCCTATGACAGCGCCACTCACAGGATGTACATGGCCGTCCACAGCGCTGTTATGCTCCTTCCCGTTGACCCTATCGATACCAGTTACCTCGAGTTATTCGTCTTCCCCGATTCCACCGGCCCGCCGGATCAATGGCCCATGCAGTCCCATGATAACCTGCACACCAAAAACTATAACTTCGTTGACAACGTAACAGGTATACGAGATGGCGGAAATGTTCTGCCCGGCAACTTCGTGCTGAAACAGAACTACCCCAACCCTTTCAACAGCGCCACCACCATCGAATTCGCCCTGCCGGAGGCCGGTGAAGTCTCCCTCATAATTTACGATATCCTGGGCCGGGAGGTTAAACGGCCGGTGAGCGGGTATAGAGATGCCGGGCGGCACAAAGTTACTGTAGCTATGGACGAGGCCGGTTCGGGCGTTTACTTTTATATTCTATCGACCGAAAAAACGAAAATCAGCCGCTCTATGATATTGTTAAAATAGTGCGATATAGATCGGAGTTGCGATCCGGCGGTTGCCGGACTCGCAATGACGAGGTTCTTTATCAACCCATCTTCTTCTCTATATTGGACACCTTCTTAGATAGCTCTTCCATCTTCATTGACAGTTCGGAAAATTTCTCATTGAATTTGGAGGAGAACTTCTCGGCTACCTTGCCGGCCATCTCCTCCATCTTCTCCTTCATCTTCTCGGCGCTCTGGGACGATTTATCGACGAAGCTTTTTATCGCCTCCGATTTCTCGTCGGTGGTCATCTCGCCCCGTTTGACCATCTCGTCGAACATCTCCTCGGCCTTCTCCTTGGTAATGTTCACCGCGCCTATGGAGGCCAGTGTCAGTTTTTTGAGTATATCCATACCTCCCAATCCTCCTTTTTTTATGATAGCGTTTATTGCTTTGAATCCGGAACTTTTAAAATCGGTCGCCGAGCGGGAGATGATTTGAGCCAACACTCCCACGCTAATATCTTTTCCCGTTGCGTTATCGATAACCTTGAACTCGATGTTCTTCGCAAGATACGTTTTAAGATCATCGAGGGTGACGGTCTTTTTTATCTCGGAATCGTACAGCCGCCGGTTGCGATATTTTTTAATAAGTCTCATAACCATATTATTGTGCAATGCACCATAAAAGTTCCAAAAAAAGATGCCATGATATTACCAGCTTCCCCCAGCGCCGCCGCCGGCTCCACCGCCGCCGCCGCCGAAACCCCCGAAACTTCCGCCTCCGAAGCCGCCCCCGCCGAAGCCCCCGATACGGCCCCTGGAGCCCATCATGCTGCCGAGCATTAACAAGGCCAGAAGCCCGCCGCCCCTGCCTTTGCCCGAGATAACCCGGCTCAAAAGCATGAGAATTATGAAGGCAAAAAAGATAAATGAGCCGATGCCCTTTTTCCCGGCGATCGGTTTCTGGGCGGCGGGAACCTGCGTCAAATCTGCGCCGAGTATATTCCCGATTCTAACTACCGATGCCAGAACGCCGCCGCTGAAATCGCCCTGGCGAAACCTGGAGACCATCTCCTCGCGCGCGATCTGACCCAGAAGGCCATCCGGCAGGTCTCCTTCCAGTCCCAGGCCGGTTTCGAATCGATACTCCTTCAGGTTTAAGCTTCTATCATACAATATTAATATCAGAAGCCCGTTATCTTTTCCCTTTTCGCCGATGCCCCATTTTTCGAGATACGCCAGGGCCATCTCTTCGCGGGAGCCGAATTCTCCCATGGAGTTCTGGGTGACCACGGCGATTTCGGCGCCGGTGCCGGCCTTTATGGACGTTATCGCCTGTGTAATCATATTCACGCCAGCCCGATCAAAAAGCCCGGCGTAATCGGAAACCCAGCCCAGGGGGCGGGGAACAGAAGCGACGCTTACGTTCAACAATAAAAGAACTAAAATCCAGATCCGGCCAATCATATCATTACAATTATATATGTTTTACTGTACCGGGGCAATCAAAATCGCGGAATGACGGTTATATGGGATTATAGCTTACTTCGCAACCGACATTAAAACCATCTTCACCATCTGCAGAAGCCGCTCGCACGAAAACGGTTTTTTGACAAACAGGTCTCCTCCCGATTCAAAAACTCGGCCGCCGTCGTCATTGGCGTCTTTTCCGGTAAGGAAAAGTACCGGTATATCGGTGGTATCGGGTTCTTTCTTTAAAGCGGCGCAGACCTCATAACCGTCCATAAAAGGCATCATGATATCCAGCAAAACCAGGTTGGGCTTGAACTTTTTCGCCTTTTCTACAGCGTTGACGGGCGAATTTTCCACCATGACCTCGTAGCCGGCGTTTGCCAGAAAAGCTTTGACGATATCGGTGATTTCCGGTTCGTCGTCAATTACTAGAATTTTATGGTTGTTCTTCACCGTTCGGCTCCATCCGGTAAAATTCGGGCCTCCGATCTGCCCAAAGATCGTTTTTGAAATTGACTTTTTTGTTGATACTCTCTTCAAAATTTATATCGGCAACTCCGATTTCATCTTTATCAATGGAGCCCTGATAAAGAACCTCTCCCTTGGGGGATACAATCCGGCTGGCGCCGGTAAATTCAAAATCGAATTCTTCCCTTTTCTCACGGCCGATTCTATTTGCTGTTACCGAAAAAACGGCGTTTTCAAGGCAGCGAGTGATCATGGACTGCTGGCAAAAACTCATAACCAGGTTGGCGGGATGACAGATAAGCTGCGCCCCCTTAAGCGCCAGAGTTCTACAGACTTCGGGAAAAATCCAGTCAAAACAGATCATCATTCCCAGTTTTCCGCCCCGGAATTCGAACACGTTTAATGGCAGATCCCCCGGCGTAAACCAATCCTTTTCATAATAATATAGATGGAGTTTCCTATAGGTATGAGTGTCTCCATCGGGTGAAATGAATGAGCAGGAATTATACAGGTTTTCGCCATCTTTTTCGGGAAATCCGTATATTATTCCGGCGTTCTTTTTGGCTGAAAAATCCTTTATCCGGTTCAAAGTGAAACCATCTTTTGCGGATTCGGAAAATCCCAGAGTCTCCTCTTTTGAGGTAAATGTATAGCCGGAAAAACACAATTCCGGTAAAACGAAAAGATCGGCTTCGGTGTTTTCCATCATGGAAAAGGCCTTATTGATATTGCCGGAGATATCCCCGAATTCCGGCCGAAATTGAACAAGGGCCACGCGCATGAGTCCTAAGTTAAGCCGCATCCTGAAAGGGTCAAGTCGAAATTTATTGAAATTTGATCTTAATTGCGTTATTTCCGTTGCGTGAGCCGGATAGAACTTAAGGGAATGAACCGTAAAGAGCTCGAGGATTTCGCGGTTTCCTCGGGACTGGAACCGTTCAGGGGACGCCAGATATTTCGCTGGATCTACCAGAACGGCGCGCCCTCATTCGATATCATGACCGATCTTTCAAAACAGATTCGATCAGGGCTATCTAAAAAAGCCAGGATAGGCAATCTGAAACTCATCAAGAAACTGGATTCGCTCGACGGTTCCGGCAAGTTTCTATTCGGACTTAACGACGGTCTGCAAATCGAATCGGTGCTTATACCGGAAAAAAACCGGGTAACGCTATGCGTCTCCAGCCAGGCGGGATGCGCCGTGGGATGCAGGTTTTGCGCCACCGGGAGAATGGGTTTTATGCGCAATCTGGACACCGGCGAGATTGTAGATCAGCTTCTGCAGGTTCAGAGATTTTCCGAGCGGAAAATCTCTAATATAGTTTTCATGGGGATGGGCGAACCGACGCTCAATCTCAAAGGCGTAATAAAGGCCTGCGAAATAATGGGCGACGATTACGGCCCTTCCCTGGCGCAGAAAAAAATAACGATCTCAACCGTGGGGATAATACACGGGCTTAGGAAATTCGTGAAAAACGTTCACCGGCTGGGACTGGCTATCTCGCTGCATTCAGCGGATGAAGAGATAAGAAAGAAAATTATCCCCGCCGCCGATAAAAACAGCCTCAAGGAGATACTATCTCTGGCGAAACTTTACACCGAGCGAACAGGCAGGCGCGTTTATTTCGAATATCTTCTTTTGGGAGGATTAACCGATTCCATCGCCGACGCCAAAAAACTGGTAAAAGCGATTCACGGAATACCGTGTAAGATAAACCTGATTAAATATAATCCCGTTGGTGGCCTTCCGTTTAAAGAACCAAAAGAAGAAGACGTCGAAAAATTTAAAGAGTATTTATATCCCAGAACCTATGCGGTTATTATAAGGGAGAGCCGCGGCGCGGACATCAAAGGCGCCTGCGGTCAGCTGGCGGTAATGCCCAATACTAAGTAGTTTTCGCTTCCGACTTTTCTTTCTTTTCCGTTGTCTTTTTATCGTCCGACTTTTTCGCTGTTCCCGTGGGCGGTTTATCTCTGGATGCTTCTTTTTTATAGGAGTCGGAACGATGGTCGGTGATATAAAACCCGGTACCCTTGAAAAGCAGGCCGGAACCGCCGGAGATCAATCGTTTCACCTCCCCGCCGCAATGTTTGCATCTGGTGATCGGCGGATCGGTTATCTTCTGAAATTCCTCAAAAACCTCATCGCACTCGTGACATTTATATTCATAAGTCGGCATCTTATTTCTCCTTCAATGATTCCGGCATGATAGTCTGAAGATGTTGAGCGAAACTTTCTATGTCGTCGAATATCTTTTCCGAGCAGAATCGCACCACCCAGTTGGTCTTCATACCTGTGATGGTCCATACGGGAATGCCCAGCTTATGGCATTCCCATATCTCAATGGCTGTGCCCAGGGAGGCGTGAGGCAAATAGGCAATCATCAAATCGCATTTTTTGATTTCCTCGAGGGCGCTGAAAAAAGTCTCTTTGCCCTTTTGGTCGTCGTATTCGATAGATTTTTCGTGACCGTCGAAAGGATTGTAGATCACCGCGTCGGGAAACGCCGACTGGATGGCGGAGATGATCCTCTCCCGGTAATCCTGGGAGTGGATAGTCTTATCCCGGTGTGATCCCTGTATTATTCCTGCCAGAAAAACCCTTTTCATAAACGCCAGAACTCCTCAAAAAAACGTCCTGTTCCGAAACAGGCTGTTATTATAATCAAATAATCGATATTGTCAATAGCCCGGGTTCCTAAAGTCCACCTATAATAGGTAGGTCAGGAGCTGAAAGTTCCTGACGCTCTATTTATCCTTTATTTGTCAGGAGCCCCTCGGGCTCCTGACCTACTGACGCTGCCGCTGGAACCCTCATGATGTCGCGGACTCCATCATGAGGGATAAATAACCGGTAGGCAGGGAGCCCCGCTAAAAGCGGGGCTGACCGCGCGCGGAAAAATGCACCATGTCATCGCGAGGAGTGCCCCGCCGAAGGCGGGGGACGACGAAGCGATCTCCTTCATTTATAAAATTTATGGAATTGCTTCATTGTCCTCTACCGAAGGTCGTCCCGCTTCAAGCGGTGTTCGCGATGACAACTATTCTTAAATTGTTTTGTTGAGATTTCTAACGCCCGGTTAAAATAAGAAACAGCCAGTTAAAGGCGGCCAGGGAAATCGCGGTGTATCTTATTATTTTCTTCCCCCGTCCGGTAAGTTTCACACTCAAGGATTTTTTTGAGACCGCGCCGATCAGAAAAAGCATGGAAAAGACAATCAATCCGATAACGAATAACGGTACCAGCGGGTTATACATAAACGATGAAACCGGGTCGAATTGCGACAGGGCGATCAGGGAACGGGTTCCCCCGCAGGTCGGACAGGGGAACCCGGTTATTTCGTGAAAAACGCAGTTCGGCAAATGAGGAGCGACATTCTTAAAAAAGCCGGCGGTTAGAATAAACAAAACCGCGATCGGTCCCCAGACCATGTGAACTAATTCAGCCGGCCGGTTATTTCTGATTTCGAGGTGCATCCTTTATCGACTCATATTAGCGGATTACGAAATTATGGGCTGTCCAGTTGTACATGGTATCTCCGAGATTGCCGAATTCCTCAAAAAACGCGATCCCGAAAATCGCAACCATTAAGGCGATAAAGCCGGCTATCAGACAGCAACATACTATCCAGGGCAGAAAATATACAAAAGCGGCTTTGCCTCCAGTGGTTTTCTGCATGTGCTTCATACCGATTATGGTTAGCACAATCGACCAGACAAAAGCTATTAATCCGCCGCAAAACGGTATCACCAGAAATACCATCGCCCCTTCACTGTAGGCGACCGCGCGGAATGTGGCCTCGAAATCTCGTTTCCCCCAGCCAAATATCAGAAAAATAAGATGATAAATGCCGGACATGATAAAAATCCCGACGATGATAAATACCGGGGATAAGATAATCTGTATAAACGAAATTCCAGTCTGTAGCCCGGTCTCAAACATCATCTCTTGAAAATCCATGTAATGAGACATGAATCCGGTCCAGGCGTTTGACCAGAAAAGGCCGTAGATTTGGCTTATAATAAATCCGAAACAACCCGCTATCACCCCGTATAACAGGGGATTTCCTATACCGCCTCTGAAGGGCAGTTTCGCGAAGAATTTTTCCGGGTAGAATACCGACTCTTTCCAGGTCTCCCAGAGGGCTTCGAAGAAACCCCTGTTTTCCCTGTCCTCCCAGGCCACATATTTTCTTTCGTCATCGGTCGGCGGAGGCTCCGCCGGGAAAACCGGCTTTATAGGCTCTCCGGGGCGTTCCGGTTTATCATCCTGCGAGCCGCTTTCGGGCTCCGGTTTCTTATCCTCGAACGGTTTTCCGCAGTTGCCGCAGTAAACCGCCCCCTCGATCCGCTCCGCGCCGCAATTCGGGCATTTTTCCTGGAACTCCATTATAAAGCTCCTTTCCTATTTTAATAACATAATCGTCTTCTAATTAGGATTACCGGCATTTCAACGATAATGTTACCATAAAAATCAGGGTATATGCAAGTTGGATTAATATAAATAATTTATTCCGCGGTCACTGCAAGCAGTGACTCGCAGGAAAAATAAAGAAGGTGCCGGATCAGGCAATCCGACCGCCGGACGGAAAAACGGTCATTGCGAGCCCCGACCAAAGGTCGGGGCGAAGCAATCTGTTTATATCATTTCTAAGGTTCTTTTTAGAGATTGCTTCGTCGTCCTGACTTTCAGTCGGTACTCCTCGCAATGACGAGATTTTTTTTTAAATACCGCCTTTTCAATCCTCTTCCCTGTGTCCCAGGAAGGCTTGAATAAAGGGATCGATAGCGCCGTCCATTACAGCGGTAATATTGGAAGTTTCATGTCCGGTCCTGTGATCTTTGACCATATTATAAGGATGAAAAACATAGGATCTTATTTGCGAGCCCCACTCGATCTTCTTTTTGGCCGCCTCGACCTCTGCAAGTTTCTGCCTTTTTTCCTCGATGGCTTTCTGATACAGCCTCGCTCTCAGCACTTTCATGGCCGATTCGCGATTTTTATACTGCGAACGTTCGCTCTGACATTGGACCACGATTCCCGAGGGAACATGGGTTATGCGCACCGCGGAGGAGGTTTTATTTACGTGCTGACCGCCCGCGCCGGAGGCCCGGTAAGTATCGATTTTGAGGTCGTCAGTATTAATCTCCACGCTCAGATCGTCATCTGTTTCCGGGAATACAAAAACGGACGCGAACGAAGTGTGTCTTCTGCTGCTGGCGTCAAAAGGAGAAATCCGCACCAGCCTGTGCACGCCGGATTCCGATTTCAGATACCCGTAAGCGTATTCGCCGGATATCTCTATGGTGGCCGATTTGATTCCGGCCTCCTCTCCCCCCTGATAATCCATGGTATCCGTGCCATAGCCGTGTTCCTCCGCCCAGCGAAGGTACATGCGCAACAGCATGGAGGCCCAATCCTGCGACTCGGTGCCCCCGGCGCCGGGATGGATTGTTAAAATGGCCGGAAGAGGATCTTCCTCCTCGCCCATAAAACTGCGAAATTCGAAATCATCGAGCCTTTTTATGAATTTTTCGGCGTGTGTATTTATTTCGCCTGTCATCGATTCATCCCCCTCGGACTCGGTCAACTGAACCAGCTCCTCGATATCAGAAAGGTCTTTTTCGAGTAACTTATAACCGTCAATGTTTTTTTTATAAGAATCGAGTTTTTTTAAAGTGGATCTGGCTTTCTGG
Organism: uncultured bacterium; assembly: GCA_965602185.1. Lineage (GTDB taxonomy): Bacteria > Zixibacteria > MSB-5A5 > UBA10806 > UBA10806. The sequence goes on along the minus strand of CBFCYP010000078.1, from coordinate 5,100 downwards.
TTGTCATTCCAGAAATCTGCGGCCTGGGATTGTTTCTCGAGATCCTTCGCCGCGGACTCCAGTTTGTCTATCTCAAAGATACCCCCGGAGTTTCACCAGACGTGATTTCAGATCCTCAATATCAATATCTATTTCCATCTTAGCTTCTCTTTCTAATTTTGAAGTAGTTTTTTTTGCCTATCTTGATAATAATTTCCTCATTGCCGGATAATTTATAATCCTTATCTGTTACGGTTTCGTTATTAATTTTTATTCCGCCCTGTTTTATCAGCCGGATCGCCTGGCTGTTGGACTTCACCACCCCGGAATCGCTGATAACCTTGGGGAGCCAGGCCTCATTGTTTTCATCGAAAACTATGGGCAAATAGGGAATCTCATCCGGTACCTCACCCCGGGAGAACTGTTTCACGAAATTCGCCTGGGCTTTATCCGCCTTTTCAGCATCATGATAAATTTCCACCAGCTTCCATGCTAACTGCTTTTTGAGATCCATGGGATTAACATCATTTGAATCGAGCTGCTTTTTAATGCTTTTAAGTTCATCGCCACCCACGCCCGTTGCCAGTTCGAAATAATCATAAATCAGATTATCGGGAATGGACATGGTTTTGCCGTATATCTGGTCCGGCGGTTCGTTAATGCCGATATAATTTGCCAGCGATTTCGACATCTTCTCGACACCATCCGTACCTACGAGAAGCGGCATAGTAATGACAACCTGCGGCGGTTGACCATAACCGGTCTGCAGGTCGCGTCCTACCAGCAGGTTGAATTTCTGGTCGGTGCCGCCCAGTTCAACGTCGGCTTCCAGCGCCACCGAATCGTAACCCTGCACCAGCGGATACATGAACTCCAGCATGCTTATGGGACGTCCCTCGGAATATCTCTTGGAAAAATCATCCCTCTCCAGAATGCGGGCCACGGTATATCTCGATGTCAGGGCCAGCACGTCCTCGAATTTCATGGGCGAACACCATCTGGAATTGAAATCGATGACGGTTTTTTCGGGAACGAGGGCTTTAAATATCTGGGCCTTATATGTTTCGGCGTTTTCCAGAACTTCCTCTCTGGTCATGGCTTTGCGGGTAGTGTTTCTTCCGGACGGATCGCCGATCATACCGGTAAAATCGCCGATCAGGAAGACCACGGTATGGCCTAAGTCCTGGAAAGTCTTAAGCTTATTTATAGAAACCATGTGGCCTATATGAATATCCGGCGCGGTGGGATCGAAACCCTGTTTAATAATCAGCGGTTTGCCCGATTCATACGATTTTTTAAGCTTTTCCAGAAGTTCTTCCTCGCGGATAATCTCCACCGTACCGCGTTTTATCTGTTCGAACTGTTCTTCAGGTTTTATCTTAATCACCGGGAACTCCTTCATACATAAAGCATAAAATTATTATGAATTTGACAGGTTGGCAAGCGAATAGTATGGTTTTAAGCTTGACACCCGTTCCGGCGAGGCGTAATTAAATACCATGGCTATTTTATACAAAGACCGTTCGCAATGGTGGAAGAAATATATCGTCATCGGCCTCGGGCTGATAGGCAGTTTTGTGCTTGCCGGAATCGCCACCGCCGTCATCCTGCAGCATGACCTGCCCTCTCCGGCGCAGTTGAATAATATTCAGCCGAGATTAATCACCAGGATCTACGATCGTAATGACGAGGTTCTGATGGAATATTTTACTGAACGCCGCATACTCATCCCCTACAGCGAAATACCGCCGTATCTGATCGATTGCCTGCTGGCCACCGAAGATAGAAAATTCTACGATCACTGGGGAGTGGACTTAAGGCGGATATTCGGCGCCCTGGCCCATAATATCGCCAAATTCAACCTGACCGCGGAAGGGGCTTCCACCCTCAGCCAGCAGCTTTCGCGATCGCTGTTTTTAACTCCTGAAAAAACGCTTACCCGGAAAATAAAAGAGGCCCTGACTTCAATCCGTATCGAACGGACCTACTCCAAAAACGAAATAATCCAGATGTATCTGAATCATCATTATTTCGGTCCCAGGGCATACGGAATCCAGGCCGCCTCACAACTTTATTTTTCCAAAAATGCGCAGGAATTAAACCTTCTGGAAGCGGCCCTGTTAATCGGTCTGCTAAAGGCGCCCAGCAAATATAACCCGCTGGAACACCCCGACAGAGCCCTGGTGAGAAGAAACATAGTTTTAAACTCGCTTGTAGACTACGGGAAGATATCCGAGGGAATGGCCGACAGTCTGAAGCAACTGCCGTTAGTTCTGGATCCACAGAAAAAAGATATTGGCAAGGCGCCGTATTTCACCGAGCTAATCCGGCAGAGGATTTTAAACGATTACGGCGAGGAAGCGCTCTACTCGTCCGGTATGTCGATTTATACCACCCTCGATTTGGGATATCAAAACATCGCCGACAGTGCCCTGGTGGAGGAGATAGACAGGCAACAGGCGCTTCATGAGAGCTACTACGATCTCGAAAACGAGAACTATACCTATATGGTCCCCGACACGTCGGGCGGACCGGATTCCATCAGCGTCTATAAACAGATTCAGGGAATGCTGTTCGCCATGGATAACGAAACCGGAGCCGTACTGGCGTTTGTCGGAGGACGTGATTTTAAAACCAGCAAGTTTAACAGGGTGGTGCAGGCGTTAAGGCAACCCGGTTCCGCGTTTAAGCCCGTTGTATACGCTACGGCGATAGACAACGGTTTTTCTCCATCAGATCTTCTTCTGGATTCCCCGATCGTACTTACGATCGGCGGCGAAGAATGGAGACCCTCCAATTTTGATCTTACCTTTAAAGGAGAAATGACCTTAAGGAACGGTCTGAGAGCGTCAAGAAATCTTATAGCGGTAAAATTGATAATGGATCCGCTGGTAACCCCCGGGCAAGTGGCCGAATACGCGCGCAGATTCGGTATGACAACCAAACTCGATCCGGTACCGTCGTTGGCTATGGGATCGTCCGACGTGCTCTTGTGGGAGCTTGTTCCGGCTTTTTCCATATTCCCCAACGGCGGAATTCTCAGAAAACCGTTTTACATTACTAAAATCGTCGACCGTAACAGTTATGTTAAATACGAAAGGACGATGGCGGATCAGGAGGAGGTTCTATCGGAGCAAACCGCCTATATAGTCACGAACATGCTTGAGACGGTCGTGAACCATGGTACCGGAATCGGCGCCAGGCTGAGAGGATTCAAACGTCCCGCGGGCGGAAAAACCGGTACGACCAACGATTATACCAATAACTGGTTTATCGGATTCGTACCGCAGATGACCTGCGGCGTATGGATCGGTTTTGATGACTACACCAGGATCGGAAGCCTGTCGAAGGGCGAGGTCGGAGCATCCACGGCGCTCCCCGTATGGACGAGATTTATGAAATCCGCCTGCGACAGCCTGCCGGTCAAGGAATTTCCGATACCTCCGGGAATATATACGTCTACAGTTTGCCTTGATTCCGGGGAATTGGCCAAAGGCGATTGTGTAAGGACGGTCACCGATTTATTTACTGACGAGACCCTGCCCAAGACCGAATGCCATCTCGACCATCGCGCGGACCAGACCAAAAAAGAAAACGAAAAAAGGTTCAGAATAGACGAAAAAAATAAGGGGCAAAAAACCAGATTTTAACCAAGATGTTCTTTTATCAATTCGGGTACAACCGGCCTATTTTCGCCGATTTTAATATGTCTGTATAGCTTTTTGTCAATATCATTCGCTCGACTTCTATCATTGGCGTGGATTTCAGCGATTATCTCTCCAGCCGAGACCTCATCGCTTATTTTCTTAAGGAATTTAAAACCGACCGCCGGGTCAATAACATCTTCTCTAGCGACTCTGCCACCCCCCAGTTCAATGACCGTCCGTCCGATTTCAAAAGTGGAATAGGCCTGTAAGTAACCATCTTGCCTTGCTTTATGCCAGACAACATATCGAGCCCCGGGCGCTTTTTCAGCCTCCAGTAACCCGGATAAATCCCCCCTTTGATATTCGACCATCTCCTGAAATTTCCCCAGGGCGGAACCATCCTCTAATTTAGAGTTCAGGAGTTTAATAGCCTGCTGGCGATTGGTTTCAACTCCGGCAAGCATCAGCATTTCCGCGCTTAACCCCATAGTGACCTCATAAAGATCATCCTGCCATGAGCCTTTCAAAAAGTCGATACATTCCATTACCTCAAGCAAGTTGCCAACCGCCGATCCCAGAGGTTGGTTCATATCGGTTATTAAGGCACTGACATTTCTTCCCATCAGTTTGCCGATACGGATCAGATTGTTGGCGAGATTTTTTGCCGAATCAATATCTTTCATGAAGGCGCCATTCCCGCATTTAACATCGAACACCAATCCCCGAGGTCCGGCGGCAAATTTCTTGGAGAGTATCGACCCGCAGATAAGAGGAATAGATTCTACGGTAGCGGTAACGTCCCGTAGGGCATACATCAGCCTGTCGGCGGGCGCCAAATTCTCGGTTTGCCCGGTTATTACGCACCCGATTTTCTCGACACCCCTTCTGAATTCGTCAAGCGTAAGATCCGTTCGAAATCCGGGTATCGATTCCAGCTTATCCAGCGTACCGCCGGTATGCCCCAATCCTCTTCCCGAAAGCATGGGCACTTTCGCTCCGCATGAGGCGATCAACGGAGCCAGGATCAACGATACCTTATCTCCGACGCCGCCGGTGGAATGCTTATCGACATAGACATTGTCCGGCCCGGAGAATACGATTTTTTCACCGGAATCGAGCATTGACTCCGTTAACCAGACAGTTTCATCATCGCTCATGCCGTTAAGATAAACGGCCATCAGAAAAGAGGACATCTGGTAATCCTTAATAGAGCCTTTGAGATAGGAATTGATGAAAAATTCGATTTCTGATTTTGAAAGAGATATACCGTCACGTTTCCTGGCGATTATCTCTACCGCGTTCAATTTCCCCGCCTCATGCAGTTGGGGTCGACCGCTCGCTTAAGCCCGGCTATTATATTTATGGAAGCAGATGTCCCGATCCTGGTGGCTCCCGCTTTAACCATGGATAGAGCGCCGGCGGCGTCTCGTATGCCCCCCGCCGCTTTCACACCCATATCGGGGCCGACAACCGC
>CBFCYP010000077.1:0-15584 GCA_965602185.1 uncultured bacterium | reverse complement strand
TGAGTCAGTTTCATTTAACACTCCTATTTTCAGGGAGAGCCATTATAGAATATAATGCACTTTTGTGCAAGTATTTTATTCCGGAGACCGGCAGAAAAAACCCTGAATGCTATTTTGCATATTTTCAACATGTTATTTTTTGTCCGAATTGACTTGCGTTTCAGATTTTTATTTAAGTATAATGAAAAAAACAAGGAGGAGATATGAGATTTAAAACCGCGATCGCCATCTCCATAGGAATTTGCTTCATATTTATAACATTTTCAGGTTGCGGCGAATCGGTACCGAAGGATGAAGAGATCGCCACGGTCACGAGACATATTACCGGCGATTTTATGGATGAATTAAAAACCGAATTGATGACCGCGCTGGAGGATACCTCGGCGAGCACCTCGGATGCTATCTATGTATGCGCCGAGAAAGCGCCGGAGATTTCCGCCCGTTATTCGAGTCTTCCGGGGATAACCGTAAAGCGGACGAGCAAGAGATTGCGAAATCCCAATAACGCGCCGGATGAATACGAGTTGAAAACCCTCGAAATGCTTGAAAGCAGACCGGCCTTTGGAAGTCAGGATCATTACGAATGGGAAACCAAAGGGGATCAGAAAAGCTTTCGATATGTATCGGCGATTAAAGTAGGTTCGCCGTGCTTGAAATGCCACGGCAACCCGGAAAAGATGGAAAAGGAAGTAAAAGAGGCCATCGCCGCAAAATATGAGAACGATCAGGCGACCGGTTTTCGTCTTGATGAGTTTAGAGGCATATTGAGCGTAACACTGGAGTGGCCGGAAGGGAAAGCAGTCTACGATTCCATTAGCGCCGGACTATAGATTACCGCAAACGCGACCTGCGTCCCGGTGATTTCTTTTTGCGGGTCTTGTATATAAGGTTGAACGGAGTGGGCATCGAAAAGCTTCTTCTACCGTCTTCATCCTCCGTCTTTTCGTCGCCCCGTATAATCCTGTAGGTGTTGCCGCCTAAAACCTTTCTCTTAAGAGCGGATAAGAACAAATCGAGAGATTCCTCGATATTCCTTTTTATTTTTTTCGGAAATATTATTGCCATCCATCCGCCCACAAATGCTTCGATATTCACCTCGGAACCATCCTCTTCAGGGAAAATAGTTAGGCTCAATTTCATTTTCAAACCGACAGATCCCCCGTCAATAACCAGCCTGTCGGGCGGGGAGGCGTTCACAATAAAAAATCTTAAATCCCATTTGCCCGAGAGGAATTTTATTTCAGTTCCCTCCGAAATGGGCCCGTAAACGGCCGCGTGTTTGACAATAGGATTCCAACCTCTATAATTGAAAAACCCAATCAGGATATTCCATATCTCAAGCGGTTTTTTTTCAATGGCTATTGAGGATTCGATTCTGCTTTTTTCGTCCGTTTTCATACTGAGAGAATTATCGGTAATAGCACCTCCGGCGATTTGAAATCGCAACGGCATAATATAATAAAAAAGATAGAATGGAAAGGTTTATCAGATTCTAACTTTGGTCGGGAGGGTTAAATTCAAAAGACAGTTAGGACAGAATCCGTTGGGCCTTTTATCGACGTCATTGACGCTTGCCGCACTTCTCATTACGCATTCGTTTTCGCAATTCCTGAGCCCCAGAACATGTCCGATCTGATGCAGGGTGACCGAGAACAGACGATCCTTTGCGAGATTAACATCTTCCGGCAATCCGTAATATTCCGGCCTCAAACGCAGAAGCGAAATAATGGCGGTTTTCCCCACGGAATTAGCCTGACCGAATACGAAATTTTGACTGGGCAGATAAAGGTCCTCCTCGGTTAAGGCCACGATAATTTCATCCTCGGAGCCTTTTAAGAGTTCGAGTTTCGATAAAACGGGGACGGGATAATACTGGTTAGTCTTGGGATTATGGGCTTCTTCGGGAAGTCTGGAGACGATACCGGTTTGAAGGCGGAAACCCATTTTCCTGGAGAGAGTGTGTCCCAGCCACTCGGAATAGTGTCTGCTGTTTTCATCTAACGGTACAACGTAAATCTTTTCATACATTTCACTGGACCTTTTGCCTGTTCTTTATTTCGGCCATCTTAAATGAAAATAAATCATTCCACCAAAAAAGCAAACAAAATTAATCGGTTCGGAAAAATCTGGAGGATGACCCGTATGGCGATAAACGGATCTCCATTTTCGCCCCGCATTTAGGGCACCAGCCGATAAATGACGATTCTTCATCATCAAGATAAATTCTGGAATATTTATTACAGCATTTGAAAATAACGCCGATGAATTCTTTTTCCCGCCTTTCTTCCAAACCGATTTCCCTAACTTTAAAAAGGATAAGCCGAAATTTAAAATCCGGGCTTATAGCAGCGACTCAGATTGTGAATCCCATATTTCGAAATGCAGGCGTTATCAAAGCCGCCGATCCCTTATTCATATTATCGACCGATTCTATCGGCGCTGAATATCGGGTGATAAACTGTGGTTTTTACAGGGAGGCCGAATTCAGCCGCCATTTTTATCGAAATTCAGGCAGGCGGCCCCTATCCAGCCGGCGTCATTCCCGAGTTGCGCGGATTTTATTTTCAGGTTTCGGGCAGCCGAATCAAACGCAAACTCATATATTTCTTTTTTTAAAAGATTTATATATTTTGGCCCGGCCTGCGCGATCCCCCCCCCGATCACCACAATCTCCGGATTTAGCAGATTAACAACCGACCCTATGGCGCTACCGAGCATTTCCACATTCAGCCTGACCGCTTCTGTGGCCGCCTTATCCCCTTTTTTAAAGGCTTCAAATATTATCATGGAGGTGAGATTATTGACATTTTTTTTCAGAGACGATTTACCATATTTTTTCAAAATATTTTTTGTGGAACGAATCAGCGCGGGAACGGCAGTATAGGCTTCAACACACCCCCGTCGTCCGCATTTGCACTTAATACCATCGTACCTTAAAATGGTATGTCCGAATTCGCCTGCGGCGTAACTTGCCCCCCGTGATAAACGCTCATCTTGAATTAAAGCGCCTCCTATGCCGGTGCCGATGGTGAGATAAAATCCGGATTTCGTTCCGCGGCCGGCGCCGAACAGGTATTCGCCCAGAGCCATGCAATTAGCGTCATTATCAACCTTGACCTTAAGGCCCAGGCTGCCGAAAAGCCTCCCGATATTCGTGCCCACCCAACCCGGAATGTTGGGTGACGAGCCGGTCACAATTCCATCGGGATATCTTATGGTGCCCGGAGATCCTATACCAATGCCGCACATTTTCATCTTATTTTTTTCCGCCAGAAAAACCAATTTCTCGGCCGCCAAAAGGAGATTCTTTTTGACCGTCTTAGGCCCGGAATTGGCTTCAGAGAGGATTTTAAAGGAGGATATTCTTTTACCGTCGGCGGTTAATAAACCGGCCTTTATATATGAACCGCCCAGGTCGATGCCGGCGTACACTTTTTTCATCTATTGTTGAAAGCCTCCACGCCCAGTTTCAGTATTCTCATGGCATCCTTAAGATCATCGGTATTGAGGACATAGGCGATCCTGCATTCGTCTACGCCCCTTCCGGGAGTGGCATAGAAACCGGGGCCGGGGGCGACCATAACTGTTTTATTGTCCACGGAAAAATCGGCCAGCATGAATTTGGCGAAATCCTCGGCGCTCGAGATTGGAAGCCTGGCCATGGCGTAAAACGCCCCGGAAGCTTTCATGCAAACCGTGCCTTCTATAGCCAGCAGGCCTTCGTAAACAACATCCCGACGTCTCTTATATTCGCCTATGACCTTTTTGAAATAATCTTTACCAAGCGAATAAACCGCTTCAGCCCCGGCCTGTTCGAGAGAAGGAGAACATAAACGGGCCTGGCCGAATTTGACAGCAGCCGCTAGAAGATCCTTGTTTCTGGTAACCAAGTTTCCTATCCGCGCCCCGCAGGCGGAATAACGTTTGCTTATGGAATCCATCATAATAACGAAATCATCCACGTCGGGGAAATTGAAAGGTGAGATATGTTCGCCCTCAAATACGAATTCGCGATAGACCTCGTCGGAGAGAACGAAAAGGTTGTTGTCCTTGGCGATATCGACGATCATCCCGATTTCATCTTTCGTAAACAGGGTCCCGGTGGGATTGTTGGGATTACAGATCATAATACCTCGGGTTCTGGAATCGATGGCCTTTTCGATGACCTCCCCTGGAGGCAGGTGGAATCCGGTCTCGGCTTTAGTTTCCACCGGAATAAAATGAATCCCGGCCTGGGTAGCGAAGCCGTTGTAGTTGGTATAGAACGGTTCGAAAACGATAACGTTATCGCCCGGCTCGGCTATCAGCAAAAAGGCGAAGACTATGGCTTCCGATCCCCCTGTGGTTACGATAATGTTTTCGGGCTCGATATCGAGTCTGTTACGTTTGTAATAATCGGAAAGAACCTTTAAATATGAAGCCTGACCCTGCGAATGCCCGTATGCCAGCACTTTGTTGGAATAGTTTTTTACGGCGTTCCAGAACTCCGGCGGGGTTTCGATATCCGGCTGACCGATGTTCAAATGATAAACATGAATTCCCCTTTTCTTGGCCGCATCTGAATATGGAATAAGTTTTCTTATGGGCGATTCCTGAACCTCAATCGCCCTTCCTGACATTCGCCACATTTTTTTATTTTTAGAAATTGCCATGGGATTTCCTTTTTTAAATTAAACGACTATATCACTGACTGCGCCGCAATTAGCGCATTTATCACCGTCAAAACCAACAACTCTGACGTCATAAAAATTTCGCTTGATCAAAATAGAATCGCATTCCCGGCATCTGGTGTCGGGATCGCCTATGCCCACTATATTGCCGGTATAGACATAATGCAGCTTTTTTTTGGCGACCTTATAAGCATACAGCAGTCTTTCCGGTGGCGTGGCGTTCCTGTCAAATTTATAATTCGGAAAATACCTGGAAATGTGCAAGACTATGGAGGGATCCAGCATGTAAATCCAATCCACGAGTTCGGCGATCTCCTCGTCTGAATCATTTTGGCCCGGAATCAGAAGATTGGTGATTTCGACATGCAGACCCATCTCTTTTGCGATTTGAATGGCGCGCTGAACGTTTTCCAATTTACCCTTGCAGATTTTTCTGTAAAATTCGGGTTTCATGGATTTAAGATCGAAATTGGCGGCATCAATATATTTAAAAACCTCGCGGGCCGGTTCTTCATTTATATAGCCGTTGGAAACGACAACGGTGACGAAACCCTCCTCCTTGAGCAGCCTGGCGGAATCGTAAATATACTCATACCAGATCAGAGGTTCGGTATAGGTGTACGATACGCCCACGGAGCCGCGCGAACGGGTATAGTTTAGCAATTCCCGGGGAGGAATATATCTTGTGGGAGCTTTGGACTGGGAAATGCCCCAGTTCTGGCAAAAACCGCATGAAAAATTACAACCATTGGGGCCAATGGAGACGATATCGGAACCCGGCTTGAAATGATACAGCGGTTTTTTTTCGATTGGATCGATACTTAAAGCTATGGTTTTAGCGTAACCTGCGGCGTAAAGGACACCATCGATATTGGTTCTTATGGCGCATATGCCGCTCTTTGACGGCCGAATTATGCATTCGAGAGGACACAGCAGGCATTTTACGGAACGATTTTCGCGTTTTTCGTAGAACCTGGCTTCGACATTATCCATATTACAAATAATATGCGCGAAGCATATAAAACGCAAATCAATAATTATTCAGGGATATATAGAGTTGTATCTGATCGGCATTTACAGCATTTTTATAATAATATCAACGACCTGCCGGGCTTCGATATTTTCGAAGCAGTATTTTCGCGGTTGTCGGCAGGGTTTCGCACCATGAAGGCTGCAGGGGGAGCAGAAAACATTATTGCTTATAATTACCGAGCCGGGAAGCGTGGGCGAAAAGCCGAGCCGGGGACTGGTGGGGCCGAAAATCGCCGCTACTTTCGTCCCGACGGCATTGGCGAGATGCATCAGGCCGGAATCGTTGGTCAAGGCGACATTGCATTGAGAAAGCAGAGCGGCCACCTGGAGAATTTCGCAATCGCGGACAGAGACGGCGCGAGAATCGTTTAGACCGATGTTTTCAGGAAGCATGTCCGTTTTCGAAGAGATGATTATCAGGGCGGTTTTTTCATCCTCAAGCAATATCTTCGCGACCTCGCGGAATTTTTCGTGAGGCCATTTTTTTTCGTAATGTTTGGCCCCGGGGCATAACGCTATTATAGTCGACGGTGAATTCGGGAACGAATTCGCCATGAACCGTTCGGCGAATTCCCTCGCTTCGGCCGATAAGGCGAGTTCCGGAGGAGCAAGTTCGGATCTTATGCCCAATCGTTTTAACGTATGAAAATAAGCGTTAACCGTATGGTCCACGCTCAGATTAAGAGACGGTTTGCGGGCTATCATCTCGCGGGCCAGCCGGCGTTTTTTATACCTGATCATTCTGGAGCCCGGCGAGAAAAGCGACAACGCCAGGGAGCGAAAATTCTTCTGCAGATCGATTATTAAATCGTATTTTCCCCGGCGTATCTGTTTTAATATTACCCTGAACTCGGCGTTATCGCTAAAGACAATGGTATGCCTGACAGCGGGATTAAACTTAACAATGGACGCGTATTGTTTTTTTGTGAGGAAATCGATCGTGGCATCGGGGAAATTGAGAGCCAGTTCCTTTACAACCGGCAGAGTCAGGATAACATCGCCCAGAGAGCTCTGCCTGAAGATGAGGATTTTAGCGGGGGTTTTCACAGGAGGAAGATACCGAGCAAACCTATGACTACACAATACAAACCGAAATAGAAGAATTTGCCCTTCTTTATTACTGAGAGTAAAAAGGCGATCGACAGATAACCGACAACGGCGGAAACGACAGCTCCTGCCAGATAAACCGGCAAAAGGCCGGCATTGCCCGGGACATTAAAGATCTGCGGGATCTCGAGTATGGTCGCGCCAACGATGGCGGGAACCGACAGCAGGAAGGAAAATTCCGCGGCCTCGGATTTATTCATGCCCAACCACATTCCCATTGAAATCGTGCTGCCCGACCGTGAAATACCGGGCATTATAGCCAGAGCCTGAGCGAAACCGATGGCCAGGGAGCGTATGCCGCTAAGTTTTTTCGATCCGTCGGCTGCCCATTTCGTCGAAAACAGGATAAGCGCGGTGACAAGAAGCATGGCGGACGCCCATCGAGGCGAATTAAAGGCCTCGACAATATGGCTTTTGAACACGAACCCGATTATAACGGCCGGAATGGTCCCGACAATCAAGAAGAGAGCCATTTTCAGATCGGGATTAAGATTCCTAGCTGATTTATCGAATGCGGCCGCGAAAACCGCTTTTATAATACCGTAGAGTTTTTTGCGGAAATAAATCAAGACGGCGATGAGAGTGCCGAAATGGACCAGTATCTCAAATACAATATCGTCGGATTTAATCCCGAACAATCCCTCGGAAATAACCAGATGTCCCGAAGAGGAGACCGGCAGGAATTCGGTCAAACCCTGAACCAGCCCCAGTATTAAGCTCTCAAATATACCCAATAACTATAGACCGAAACTAACACCCATAAAAAAGGCGGTTTGTATATTATCAAGCTGCAATTCCGCGTAGGCGCTCGTGGATGACGATAATTCGAGCGCGCCGCCGGCATTAAGTCCGATGTTGAAATCGGTATCGGAATCAAAATAATCGGGATCCTCCCGATCGATTCTCAGAATCAACCGTCCGTAAGGGGCGATTTTTCTTCCGCTGTCCATCTCAAAGGGATAGGAGCCGGTCAGGAAGCCGCCGAATGACAGCAAATTGAAATGTTCAAAGTGAGCAAAATCGACCAGACCGCCGATAGACATATCGATCGGGTCCTGAATCCTGACTTCCATTATCTGATACTTATAATCCACTCCTACAAAAAATCCTGTCTGATCCCCCTTATCGTAATCGATAATACCGGCCTTGCCGCCTATATCGCTGTATCCGCCGAAGCCCACGCGATACTGTCCTATAACGCCGAAACCGTCCTCATAGACTGCGACAAAGCCGGAGCCAACCGACGTACCTTTCAAGACCGTTTCAGCAGTTGACAGCTGACCGGAATATTGAGCCAGGGCTGTTGAAAAGGTGACCGGAAATATAAGCAAAATCTTTAAAAGGACTTTCAAAAATCCCACCTCCTTTTAGGGTAAATCCAACGTAATTCCGACATTTATGGAATTATATTTTGTAGATTTATCTGTCGTTTGAATGATATTATATTTCCATTCCGCGAATGGGGTCAGGGGAAACACGGGGATATTCAAGGCAAGGCCCGCTTTAAAATGGTAACCCAATTTGGTTTCGTTGTCGGGTAGAAGGACGGGAGGAAGACCCGCAACTTCAAGGGAATACGCCAGGGCATGAATCCCGACACCGAGTCCCGCGTAAGGCTTCAACACTGCCATGGGAAAAGATTTTTTAACCGAGCCTGAAACGGATATATCGGAAAATGTCAATTCCGCTCCCGGGACTAATTCATGCTTATTCCAAGCATAATCCAGAGAGCCGTCAAATTCGATAATACGCAAGGTCCCTATATCCACATGCATGCCGACATTTGTCATATTATCGGGAAAATCGATATCAATTAATAGAGCTCCAAATTGATCTACCAGCGTGTTTTTCAGGATAGGATTATCGTATCCGCTGACAATTCCGCCATGAATACCGATGCCGATTCCGGTTAATCCGGCGTTCGCGGTTGAAGCTAAAGAAGCAACGACTACAATTAGAGCCAGTTTTTTCAAAATTCCACCTCCCTCATTTTACAATTTATAAATATAACTTACCATTTGAATTTGAGCGTGGCCGTCCCGTCTGAAGGAATAATATTTCTTCGCATCGCAACTTGTGCATTCCGCCATATCCTGAATATTATCCTCCGAAGCGCCGAACGACAACAACCTTTCTTTGACGAGACCCCTGGCATTCAGAAAATACCGATCCTTTTTTATCGTGACAAAACCATCATCAAATAAAACGGCCACCTCGCCGCCAACCTCAAAACAGCAAACCCCTATAGAGGAACCCAGGAAAATATATAATCGATTGAAATCGATGTCGAGATTTTTAATGGACAAATAAAGATTTTCGAGTATTCCTGCGGCGAGACCTCGCCAGCCGACATGCACGGTTCCGAAAAATCCCGTTTCGGGATCAGCCAGTATCAAGGGAAGACAGTCGGCCGTTTTTACGGTAAGGCAATATTTGCCGTTTCCACACAGGATGCCATCGGCGGCGATCTTATCATTATTACAGGAATCATCAAGAATTACGATATTCGAACCGTGCGTCTGAACGGGGGCGATAGTTTTTTTGCCGGCAGAAACAATCTCCGATTCCAGCCTTTTATAAATATCGCCCTGTTTTTTCCAGGGTCCTTTGAGAAACATGCCGGCGTTAAACCCTATATTGTCGAATCGATCGTATTTTTCCATCAGAGCATAATCCATAAAAAGAATCCTATAGATTATCGCCTCCGCCTTCGCGGATCACTTCAACCACGCCTGGCAGCTTTTTTATTTTATCCATGACTTTTGTTAACTGTCCGTAATTCTGAACTTCGACCACTATCCAACCGACCACCGGCGAGGGTCCTCTGCTTATCTCGGCTCCCCTGACGTCAACATCGGTTTCCGAAATCGCCTCGGTAATCTCCTTAATTATATTTTTCCTGTATTCGACCGCTATCTTCAATTTTACTAAAAAAGCCTCTCCCTTTTTAACGTCCCATTCCACATCCATTTTTCTCTCGGGCTCGTTATAAATTTCGGCGATATTCTTACAATCGGCTCTATGTATTGTCAGGCCTCTTCCCCGGGTAACATAGCCTACTATTTTTTCACCCGGTACCGGCTGGCAGCAGGACGCGAAACGGAACATCAAATTATCTACCTCGCTGATTTTGATTCCCCTGGATACTCCCCGGGCATGGTCGATAAATCGTCTGACAAGGGTCGGCTCATCCTCTTTTTCTTCGAGGGGGCTTATTTTATTCAGCAGCGTTTGAACCGATAATGATCCCGATCCGAGAGCCTCCAGCATTTGTTCGATATTTGTCTGTCCTACCATGGCCGCGAGATCCGAAAGTCCCGATTCGGTCGGCATATTGATCCTTCTTCTTTTCAATTCGCGTTCAAGCATTTGTCTGCCAAGGGAAACCGCTTGTTCATGGCCCATAATCTTCAGCCATCTCTTGATTTTCGATCTGGCCCTGGCGGTTTTAACGATTTTCAGCCAATCGTGGCTGGGGGTCTGATTGGTCGAGGTTTTAATCTCGACTTCATCGCCGCTATGTAACTCTGTAGAGAGATTGGCGTATTTACCGTTAATCCGGGCGCCGGCACAATGAAATCCTATATCCGAATGCACCGCGAAAGCGAAATCCAGAGGGGTCGAACCTGCGGGCAGCTGCTTAAGGTCGCCGGCCGGAGTATATACGAAAATATCCCTGCTGAACAGATCGATTTTGAGAAATTCGAGGAATTCCTCGGGATTAGTCATATCTTTCTGCCATTCCAGAATCTCTCTAATCCAGGACATATGTTTATCTATTTCGCCGTGGGTCTTTTTGCCCTCTTTATATAACCAGTGGGCCGCGATTCCATGCTCGGCCGCATAGTGCATGGCATGGGTTCGAATCTGTATCTCGACCATCCTGCCCCGCGGTCCCATAACGGTAGTATGAAGAGATCGATACATGTTCGATTTGGGGATAGCTATATAATCGTGAAATCTGTCCGGAACCGGCGGCCACAGGGTATGTATTATTCCCAGGGCGTGGTAGCAGTCCGCTACGGTATCCACGATTATGCGCATGGCGATAAGATCGAAGATCTGTTCGAAGGGCACTTTTCTTATCTTGATCTTTCGATAGACGGAATAATGATGCTTGGCACGACCCGTGATCTCACTTTTAATTCCGGATGAGGAGAGTGCGGTATTCAGGGGTTTTGTCAGCTCCGCGATATATTTTTCCCTTTGCTCCCTGCTGTCCGCTATGGTCTTGTTAATCTTGTAATAATCCTCGATATGCAGATACTTGAACGAGAGATCCTCCAACTCCCATTTTATTTTGGCCATGCCGAAGCGGTGGGCGAGGGGAGCGTATATCTCCATGGTCTCGAGGGCGATTCTTTTTTGTTTTTTTTCCGGAAGAGGGTCCAGGGTACGCATGTTATGGAGCCTGTCCGCGAATTTAATGACGATGACCCTGATATCTTTGGCCATAGAGAGCAGCATTTTTCTGAAATAGACGACCTGCTGCTCGGCGACACTACTGAATTTGAGCCCGGACATTTTGGTCAGCCCTTCCACCATATCGGCGATATCGTCGCCGAATTCCCGTCTTAATTCGGAAGGGGAAGCTTTGGCGTCTTCGATAACATCATGCAGGAGGCCCGCCGCTATGGTATCAGAATCCATGTGCAGCTCGGCCAGGATGAAAGCCACGTTCAGGCAATGCTCAACGAAAGGATCTCCCGATTCGCGAAATTGCCCGGCATGAGCCCCGTCGGTGAACTCGTAGGCTTTACGAACCAGCGGGATATTAATATTGGCGTTGAACGATTCGACTTGTATGATAAATTCCGCGAGGTTCATTTTTCTTTCACTCCGGCTGTATTGGTAACCTTCAAAATATTTTTTAATTTCTCCAGCGCTTCCCGGGGCGAGATCCGTTCCAGACATCGGCATTTTCGAAGATCGGCGCAGTCACAGGGCGCAGGCGGCAAGAGGACGTTACCCGGATTCCTGCGAGGCCCCCATCTCGCGGGCCCGATATCGGAGCGAGAGACGAAAAACGAGACGCATTGTACTCCCAGGGCATCCGCCAGGTGAAGCGGGCCGGTGCTGCCGGAAATAAAAATCTCAGCCCGGCTCAGCACTCCGGCCAGAGTTTCCAGGTCGGTCTTTCCTACCAAATCGATACAACCGTCAAAACCCCGCAACCCGGTTTCGCTGCCGGTGACCACCACCTCATATTTTAGATTCTCTTTTATCAATACCGCCAGTTTTCGATAATGTTCCATGGACCAGTTGGGGGCCGAGCCGCCGGAGCCGGGATGGATAACGATAAAACGCCGCCGATCCATAGCAAGCAGATTATTTGCATTTTTCAGGCCCTTTTCGGTCACGCCGATATTGGGTTTTGTCACGTTTCTTTTAAAATCGAATGGTTTGAGATGCATCAGTTCGAGATCGGTTTGATGATAACCGGATGATTTCCTGTGAACCGATATTCTCTCCGAGTAAAAAAAGGAATAAAACCTCCTGGAGGTGCCGATACGCAGTTTCACGCCTGAAAAAAATCCCGTCGCGGCCGTCCGCCAGGACGGTTTCAATTCAATTATGCAGTCATATCCGGCCTTTTTGATTTTCTTCGCCAGAATTGAAAAGGGTAATCTATTTCCATCATCATCCGCGTCGATCAGCCACCCGTCGACATATTTAACCAAGGGCGCGAGGGGAGCCGTATAGGGAGAGACGAGATAATGAATTTCAGTTTCGGCCAGGTTTTTTTTCAACGTTTCCGCCATCGGCAGAGACAGGATCAGATCGCCCAGGCGATCGGGCCTGATTATTAATATTTTGTGGGGACGAATCACCTGTTCCTCCTCAGGTGATACAATTTAACATACTTTATAAAAACGTGATATGATGACAGGACCGCCAGAATAAACCCGTTGAGACCGTCCAGGAAACCGGACTTAAATACGAACATTTTCAAGAAAGTTAAAACCGGCCGGAAAAGGGGGTCGAGGATATTGAATTTCTTTCCTTTTTCGAACATCTCCTCCGCGCTCAGGGAAGAATATTCATTCAACTTATCGAGGTATTGATCGAGGCTTTTATAACTGTAATGAAGTAAAAGACCTTCCAGCTTGTCGACGGGGCCCTCGACTTTCACCCATTCATGTACGAGATTGGATGAAAACTTTCCGCTTTCCCTTTTGAAAAATCTTAATATGTAATCGGGATACCAGCCCGAATGCCGAACCGGTTTTCCCAGAAAATAAGTGAGCCGGTTTATAAGAAAACCTGACGACGACGATTCATTGTCGGCCGCCTTCATTATTTTCTCGGCCAGTTCCGGGGTCACGCGTTCGTCGGCGTCGATAAACAAAACCCAGTCTCCCCTGCAATAATCAAGGGCTTTGTTCTTAGTCTTTCCGAAACCCTCGAATTTTACGCTATGGACCTCAGCGCCGAGTTTTCGCGCAATTTCAGTCGTATCGTCGGTACTGCCGGTATCGGCGACGATTATCTGGTCGGCAAAAGCGAGGCTTTTTATGGCGTCGGGAATGTTGCCCGACTCGTTTCGCGCAATAAAGGCGGCGGATATTTTTGCCCGGCTCATATTTCAGACATTCCCAGAATCATCCAGAAAACCAGAACGGCGGAACTCGATTCGAAAATCGATCCGAACAAGCTCAGCATAACAAAAGAGACGATAGCGAGGACAACACCCAGATGGAAGGCTTTCATCTCACGGAATAAGGTTTTTCTGAATTTGACCAAATCACTTCTAAACTGTTTAAACAGAATCCATAAAAAAAACAAAAGGGCCGGGGGCCCGAAAGCCGCAAGTAATTTAATAAAGAACGAATCCGGCCCGAAGCCGATTTTCGCGATATTCAAGCCGTCAATCGCCCCGAAGAAAGAGATGTTTTCGATGGTCTGACCGTATACGATAAATTCCCTGATCGGCGCTTTTAATACATTGACAATTTCCGGCAATGAAATACCGGAACCTATTTCGAAAATTCCGGAGAAGAATAAAACTAAATTTGCTCCTAACAGTAAAAACACGGAACGATCCTTGAAAACGCCTATGATAATAAAAAGAAATAACAGTATCAAAATGACATAGCTATTGAGAGACAATACCGCGATGGCCGCGAGCGGCAGAGAGATAAGCCCGAAAAACAATTTCTCTTTTGGATTTCTACCCTCGGCATAGAATGCCAGGATCATGGCGAATACGATCAGAATGTAAAAAGATATCTTTTGAGAGGCGGGATTCACCAGGGATCTTTCCAGTCCGGCGCTGGAAAATCTCATTACGGAGTCGATGGCCGAGGATAAAAGCACTCCCGCGATAAAAGTCCATATTATCATTTTACGCTTTTCGGAAAACGATACGAACCTCTGCACCACGAAATAAAAAATCGCCAGGTATCCGGTATAAGGAAGAACGGTTGCGGATGAATTTACGCGAGAAACAATAAATGCCAATAGAGTGATGATAATGAAACCGGCAACGGGAAAAAACATCTCATCCCGCACCCAATCGGTATTGCGGAAAATCAGCTGTTCGACTACCCATAGCGCGAAAGCCAGAACCGCGGCGATATGCGCGATGGCGGGAGAAACCGAGGCAAAAAAAGTAAACAGGAGTATCAGATAAAAACCCGCCCTGGAGAAAGTTTTTGAGGGTTTATCCATTCAGAACCCTTTCAAGGAATGTTTCGGTAACTCGTCCCAGGTTTTCAAGCGATCCTTTCATCTCTATCCATTTTCTTGCTCTTTCGCCATGCGTTTTCCTGAGGTTTTCGTTCATCGCGTACTTTTTTATGGCATCGGCCAGGGAGGTGGAATCACCGGGAGGAACCAGCAAACCGGCGCCGGATAAGCCTATAATCTCCTCGATTTGATTTACGGAGGTTCCAACAGCGGCGATCCCCGCGGCGTAATACTCCAGCAGCACCCGGCAGATCATTTCGGAGCCGATGGAGGATATGACGCCGATATCAAATGCCGATATCAGCTCTTCGACGTTTGGCACTCTTCCAGGGATGATGATTTTTTCGATACCCAGTTTTTCGGCCGATCGCAGGATTTCCTCTTTTTTAATCTGGGCGTCTTCTCCGACAATTACGGTTTTAATATTCGGGGTTTCCGGCAGGACTTTGCTTATAGCTTCCAGAAAAAACCGGTGCCCTTTCACGGGCGACAGTCTTCCCACGATACCGACTGAGATTTCATCGGGTTTAATTCCTAATTTCTCCTTTATTACCGAGCCTGGCGTTTTAAAGGAAAAGCGCGATAGATCTATACCGGGATAAATTACCTCGACAGGAATACCGTTTAGATTATAATTGGATAAATAGATGTTCTTCAATTTCTCCGTTGATACGGCGATTCCTCCGGTGAGTTTCTCATTGAGCGTTTTGCTGAAAATACCCGATCTCGGAACCCGGACATCTCCTCTAAAACGAACCACGGACATTTTATTTATTCGGGCCGCAAGGGCTCCCAAAAGGTGGGATTCGCCGCGATGAGCCAATATGGCGTCCGGTTTGAATTCCCGTACGATTTTACTCAGGTTTATTAGCGAACCGGCAAAATTATACGAAGAAAAATTGACTTTTTCATTAAGGTTGAGTCCCAGCTCCTTCGCCTTTTTTGCAGGGGGCGATCCGGGATCAGCCATCAATAAAACGTCATGGCCGATTTTCTCAAGAGCCCGGGCCTGGGTGAGGGCGAAATCGGCGCAGGCGTTATACCAGCGTACGTCTATGGCCTGGATTACTCTCATTTCGGTTCCAG
>CBFCYP010000076.1:0-15760 GCA_965602185.1 uncultured bacterium | reverse complement strand
ATGGCCAGACGCTACTCCGGGAGGCACTGGTTCTGGCCAAACACAACTCCTATCACCTCGGCCAGCTGGTTATGCTCAAAAAAAGTATTGTAGCCGGGATTCCATAGGAAACCCGGAGTGGCCATTGACAAATTGCCATATCGTCATCGCGAGGAGCCCCGACCCTTGGTCGGGACGACGAAGCGATTTCATAGGCTACGATAAAAGGTCAATGGTATATTCACTGATAGATTTGGAGATACAAGAATGAAGGAGATTGCTTCACCCCGACAAAGTCGGGGTTCGCAATGCCCATAATTACTTAGTCAACACCCCGGGCCGCCAAAGCCAGGAGACATCATGAGAGCAAGGGTAGCGTCAGGATGTCATTTTATTCCATCCTGACGCATATCTTAGAGCGCGGCGGGCGGTCCCATGAAATGCATAGATGTAATTCGATTAATTTTTGATCGAAACCGAACATTCGATTTCTTGATTTTCAGTATTTCCGTCCGCGATTTCTCTTAGATTACCGTTCATCAGCTTAACTATATAATCGGTCTGCTTGCGAAAATGAATATACATGGCCATCAGGTTAACCACCTCCTCAATTGAGGATGGACGGGTTAACATAATTATAAATATATTTCTCCAGAAATAATAAAACGTGGACGGTCTGATTCCGATTTTATTAATAAGTTTTATAAACGAATACAATGTCTTTAATTGTATGATAAATTGAGGCTTATGTTTTCTTTTGTTTCTCAAAACCTTACCGAATTTTAAACAATTATCGAAATAGTTTCTCCGGTTATAGATCCTTTCCAATATATAAATGTAATCATTAATAATTTCGGATCTCGGCCTGAGAGTAACGAAATTCAGGCCCGAAGTGGCCTGATCGATGATATTTTCGTTGTTTCTATCCAGCAGGCTCGAGTTTTCAAATAGCCTCTTTTCCCTGGATAGCCTGCGGGTCAGCTGGGTATTAGGCAAAGCATATAAGAGACCTATCATCGACATGCATATCTTTCCATTAATAATAAGATCGACTATTAATCGCGCCGTTGCGCTAGTCTCGCTGTCAAATCCGACAATAAATCCTCCATTAACCACCATTCCGTGGCTGTAAATTTTATAGAGATCGTCTTTAAGTTTTCTGTTCAAATTCTGTTTTTTCTTTGTCGATTTAAGCACTTCCTCGTCGGCCGATTCGATGCCGATGAACAGATACCGTAAATCTATATCCTCCATCAAGTTTAAAAGCTCTTCATCGTCCGCGAGGTTTATTGAAGCCTCCGTCGAGAAATAGAATGGAAAATCATGATCCTGGGACCATTTTTTAACCGCCCCCAGGATCTTTTTCGATTTTGCCTTATGTCCGATAAAATTATCGTCAACAAAATCAACATGACCTCTATATCCTAGTTTATAGAGCGTATCGAGCTCCTTTATAATCTGATGCGCCGTTTTGGTGCGGGGGTTTCGACCAAAAAGCTCGATAACGTCACAAAACTCGCAATTAAAAGGACAACCGCGGGAGAATTGGATACCGATCATTATATAGTCCTTGAAATTAAGCAGATCAAACCTCGGGACGGGGCTCTGGGTAATATCGGGTCTATTGGCCTGCGGCAAATAAATTCCCTTCCCCACCCCCCTATCCAGATCCTGCAGAAACGGATTGATTGTATCCTCAGCTTCTCCCAACACGAGGTAATCGGCATTACTGTAAATATCGGGTTGAGAGGTCGGATCGGGACCTCCGATAACCACTTTTTTGCCCAACTCATGAACCCTATTTATCAGTTTTAAGATATTGACCTGTTGAGGAAGCATCCCGCCGATAAACACCAGATCGGCCCAATCGATATCGGAATCGCGTAATTCTGACGTGTTCAAATCGATAAGTCTGATGTTCCATTCCTGCGGGAGAAGCGCGGCCAGCGTTATCATGCCCAGCGGCGCGGCGGGGTATTTGGCTCCAACCAGTTTGCAGACGTCTTTATAATTCCAGAATCCATAGGGAGAGAATTCGGGATAGACCAGTAACGCTTTTTTCATCGGGATTTACATTATAAAAAAGCGGTTTGAATTTCTCAAATAATATGTATTCATCAAAACTCCGCATTTAAAAAAGCCATAAATCTCACGATGTCAAACGAAATCTATAATTCATTTAAATAAAATTTTTTGCAGATAATAGCCGGTCACATTAAGTAGATTAGTAAACAGGAAACGAAAGGCAATGATGTAAAAGCGGCGATTAACGAAATGATATGGGATTAGGAGTAAAAGATGGCTTTGAGAAGTTACGAAGAATATATCGAATCTCTCAAGCCGATACGGTTCACCCGACGGCGCCAAACTGGTAATTCGCGCGACGGCAAATCCGGAGGAAAAGGTTGAAATCGCCAGAAAGCTCGCGGGGATAACCGAGGAGGTACCGGAACCGTAAGTCTATTATAAAGTTAACAGAACGGAAGGGAGACCAATAAACGAACAATGCGGAGTGTATATAAGTAAAACAGCTTTGTAGATGTAAGTATATGACAGGCCGGAACCTGCCGGCTTTGCGGCTAAAATGCAAACAGCATCCACTCCATGTGGCTGGTCACATTTTGTTATTTTCTTGACATTTGAGCCCATGCAAGCTATAATACTATAGGTTGACGACTCCGGGATTGGCTTGTACGAATATTGAGATCTGAGGAAGCAGACTAAGGTCTACTCAAAAAACTTCTTTTGGGAGAGAAAAGGAGTTCTTCATTTGGTCGGCAACCAGAAAAATTAACATTTAAATATCCTAAACGTTTCGATCGTTAGGCTAAAATCGACTCAAAGGAGGTGCCGACTGAGAGAAGCAACAACGGGTTTATATCCGAATTAAACATTAATCCCAAATCGGGAAATCAGGGTTTATTTCGTTAAGCGTTATTTAAAAGATAATTCAGTAATTCAGGAGAGAAGAAAATATGAAAAAACTCTTTCCGCTCTTTTTAGTGTTGTCCTTTACCATGCTTTGGGCGGTACCAAATGCGGATATTACTCAATCTGAAGTAGACCAATACGCTCTTACAACCAATTCCGCACCGGCTGAACCCGTCATAGAAAAACCTAAAGCTGATGTATCCATTATGAGACCGATTGAGAGTTTCGTCGGTACGGACAACATCTGGTTTGACGGTTCCGGATATCCGCCTGTCGTACTGGAGGATACAACACTTCTGTATTGCCCGGATACGTCGATGTTCAGCCATCCGGTTCATCTTCCCGATGACGGTTGGTCGGCTGCCACCAGCGATAATGGCTCCACGGAGAATTATAAAGTCTGGGAAAACTACGCGATTTCGGGCGAAATTTGCGATATTCACTGGTGGGGCTTTATGCTCGAGTACAACGCCGGATGGTTCGAATGCTATGAGACGGCGGCTTTCGACATAATCTTTTATCCGGACGTTGGCGGTATGCCCGATACGGCCAATCCGGCCTGTACCTACCTGGCGGTAGTGCCCACTCAGGATACCACCGGATTCCGTTATCATTCGACACTCCAGTTCCCGTTATGGAGGTTCGATGTTGATTTGCTGGTTCCATGCTGCACGCTGGAGTCCGGCTGGGTCTCGATTCAGGGTGCCAGCCCGAGCACTCCGGACTGCTGGTTCCTCTGGCAAAGTTCCGGAACCGGTGACGGAGTCTCCTGGCAATGGGACGGCACAGCCATGGTAAATACCGGGTATGATCGCGGCCTCTGCCTTACCGGCACAGGCGGCGCGCCGATAGGGCGCTGCTGCTATAACAACGATCAGGACTGTCTGGATACCACGGAGGCATACTGCTTAAACGTCCTCGGTGGAGAATGGGATTTCGGCCTTAACTGCATAGACGATCCCTGCGGTTGCCCGGAAGACGAGCTCACCATTGAAATTACCACCGACAGTTGGGGTTATGAGGTTTCCTGGGAGCTCGTAGATCAAACGACCGGGGACACTATCGCCAACGTCCTACCCAATACATACGGCAACCTTACGACATACGTTCACGATATATGCGTCGACTCCACCGGCTGTTATGATTTCCATATTCATGACGCTTATGGAGATGGCGGCGGGCCGGTTTCGATCTACCTTAATTCCTTCCTGGTCTGGTACAATGACGGCAACTATGGATCTGGAACGACCAAATACAATATCGGTAACGGCTGTCCCTACGTGGCAGGCATGTGCTGTTACGGCGATTTCTACAATCCTACCTGTATTGATACGAGCGAAATGGCCTGTCTATCGACATTTGGCGGCGTATGGTCTATGGGTATGAACTGTATCGACGACGGTTGTCCTTCGTGCAATTTCGTCTGCCCGACCACCTCGGTTCCGGAGGGCGAACCGCCCTGCAGCACCGACTATGATGACGTTTTCAACGGCGGATGTAATTCGGTGCCTCCGATATTCAGCGCTTACAACTGCGGGGACACGGTCTGCGGCGAAACCGGCACATTTTTAAACCAGGGTGCCCAAAACCGTGATACCGACTGGTTTGAGTTTGTAATAACGGAACCCAAAGCGGTCACATTCACGGCCTCGGTGGAGGTACCGTTTCAGATACTTCTCGGATATCCCGGCAGCCCGGATCCGTGTACCGGCTATCAATTCCCATGGTCGGGTACGGCAAATGAATGCGAGACGCTGACCATAGACGCCGGTATACTTCTGCCCGGAACTTACTGGGCCTGGGTTGGTCCTTCCGTATTCACGGGATGGCCCTGTGGCGCCCAGTACTGGTTCGTCGTGGAATGCGCGTACGCGCCATTGCCGGTTATCGGGGTGTCCCCATCGTCGATTACGGGCGAGGCCGATCCCGGTTTCGCCGATTACGATACCATAACGGTATCGAATACCGGCGACGATACCTTGTTCTACTCTGTTTCTGCCTTTGTTAATCCGACCGTAACCCGTTTCGACGGCACGGTGGAACCCCTATATGAAGTCGGTGACTTCAGAGTAGACCGTCAACCCCTCGGTTATCATCCGGTCGAGGATAAGCTCAGAACGGCAAATCCCGCCGCCAACCTGGTGGGCGAGCCCTACTTCCCGCCCATGCCTTTAAGCGTCGGCGGTCCCGATGCTTTCGGTTATACATGGATAGATTCCGATGAATTGGGCGGTCCCACATACGGCTGGGTCGATATCTCAGGGGTAGGAACTGTGATTTCTCTGGGCGACGATTCCAACCTGGGTCCATTCGCGCTCGGATTCCCGTTCAACTACTACGGGAGTGTGTTTACCGATATTAGAGTGGCTTCCAACGGTTTCGCGACTTTCACCAGCACTTCGGGCTCTTTGTCCAATGTGGCTATACCGACAAGCTCCGAACCCAACAACCTTCTTGCCATCTTTTGGGATGACCTCGCTCCTCACAACGCCGGTACGGTTTACTACTATGCCGACGCGACAAATAACCGCTTCATAATCTCGTACGACGGCGTACCTCACTATTCAGTCACCGGATCGCTGTACTTCCAGATAATTATCAATGCCGACGGCACGATCATTTACCAGTATGATGTCATGAATCATGCCGGTCATCTGGTATCCGCCACAGTTGGTATCGAGAACGGCGACGGCACCATTGGATTGCAGTACGACTACAACACCAACCCATTTCCCCCTCACGATTACCTGGCGATCCTGTTCGAGCCTCCCACATTCTGGCTCACCACGGATATCACCTCCGGTACGATCGCTCCAGCGGGTGCACCCGATCTCGTTGAAGTCACTATGGACGCTCTGGAGCTGACCGCCGGAATATATACCGGTAGAGTGGTGATCAATTCCAACGATCTGCTCAACCCGTCAGTAGAGGTCCCGGTCACGTTTATAGTAGGCGGCACGGGCACTGTCGCGGGACAGGTCACCGACGCAAATGACGCTTCGCCGATCGAGGGCGCGGTTGTTACGGCGACGCTTGTATCCGCCACGGTTGTCGAAGATACAACCGATGCCAGCGGTAACTACTCTATCGATATTACGCCCGGTAACGTAAATGTGAATGTTGAAGCGGATGGTTATACAACCGATTCGCAGGATGTGACGGTTGTCGAAAATCAGACCACCACTCACAACGTCGCACTTACCGCTCCGATCGCATTGATTGATACATCACCGGTTGTCGATACGGTAGCGATTGGCGATACTATGGTATACACCAGAACGATCAGCAATAACGGAACAGCGCCGTTAGAATATACCGTGGTTCTCAATACCAATGTCGGCCCGCAGGTAATGATTCACCGGAGCCCCGTAACGGAGAGAATCGCCAATATAGTCGATCCTATGGGCCAGACTGATGCGGCGCCGTTCAGCTTTAGCTTCAATCCGCCGGCTATACTCGCTCAGGGAGACACTCTATTCTCCATGGATCTCGCTTACCTGGGCGACACCCAGCTTCTCGGTATCGAGTTTGACGGTACCTATTACTGGATTACAGGCGGCTTCAGCGGAGGAGAGCCCAATAAGCTCTACCAGCTTGACGCCACCGGTGTTCTGATCAATACCTACGATCAGAGTTCCCTGGCCGGATGGGGCTGGAGAGACCTGGCCTGGGACGGCTCCTATCTCTGGGCTTCCGATCAGGCCATGATCCAGGAGATAGACCCCGCGACCGGACTGGTTACCGGCAATACTATACCGGGCCCGGTCAATCCGTGTCGCGCCCTGGCCTACGATCCTGTGAATGACTGGTTCTGGACGGCCAGTTTCAGTTCCAGCATATACGCGTTCGACCGTACAGGCACCACTCAAGGTACCTTCGGAAACACCTATTCGGTCTACGGTATGGCCTGGGATGACGTCTCCGATGACGGCCCGTGGCTGTGGGTATTCTCACAGGACGGCACTCCGCAGTACACCATATGGCAATTCGACCCGGTCGGCGGAACGTATACCGGATTATCTTACGTCGGAATCCTTCCCGCCGGATTCACAGCCGGATTGGCAGGTGGATGTGGTATTACAACAGACCTGCCCGGCTACGGCGATTTCGCGGTGTTTGTGGCGCTCATACAGGGCACTCCCGACGACTTCATGCAAGGATATGAAATCGCTCCTTACTCTACCTGGTTTACAGTACAATCAGGCGGTTCCGGAACGGTTAGTCCGGATGATTCGGCCGATATCGAGTTCCTGGTCGACTTCAGGGATTCGTTGATAGTCGAGGATAGCACCTACCAGGCGGTTGCCACCGTCAACACCAACGATCCCTATCCGCCGGAATGGAACCCGCAGATTCTATTCAGCATTACCGCGGGTGGCGGCGGCGGCTGCGACTATGTTGTCGGCGACGTCAATGGCAGCGATAGTTATAACGGCCTGGACATCACCTTCGGAGTTGCCTTCTTCAAGGGTGGTCCCGATCCTATGTGTGACAGTTGCGATTGCCCGCCGCATCCGTTCTTCTGGGTTTGCGGTGATGTTAACGCCAGCTGTTCCTACAACGGTCTGGATATCACCTATGGTGTTAGCTACTTCAAGGGCGGCCCGGGACCGATGCCATGTCCTGACTGCCCGCCGGCAGGCGGACCCGCAAGTGAAATCAAAAGACCGACGGAGACGCCTCAGGTAATCAAGTCCAAAACCGCAAATCAGAAAGGAATCGACCTGAAATAATCGTCCGTTTTTCTGAATCAATACAGCGGTTTTGAAGTCTTTGAGTCGGGTCTCTAAAGCGAGAGGCCCGATTCATTTTATATATATATAATTGCCGTCACCGTAATTTTATAGTTACCTCGGAGAGGCAGGGATTCTCCAACATCTATTTTTGCTAAGTTAATGATATGGGGCGAATTACAGGCTAATTGCCATAAACTTCAATGAGTTAGGTTTTTTGTCTGTTTGTGTCTGTTTTTATTGATTTTTGTCTATTTTGGTGGTTGATGGTCACAATATGGACACATATCGTCTTTTTGACTTCGCTATTGGCCGATTTTTCATTCTTAAACCCCCATGCCATACACCTCGGATCCTATAGTGGAACCGCAGCATAACCTTGTAATAGATTTTTAACATATGTAGAGTACAATCTAAATTTTATCTGTGCCAGCAAAATCGCTCAGTGGTTCCGCAAATTTCCTGTTTGCGGAACCTAGAAAGGCCGCTTTCTGCGAGTATATCCTCCCATTAGACAAAAAAAGCCCCGGTGTTTGCCAGGGCTTTTAGAGAGAAATTTAATTACCCTAATTTCTATTGACAAAGTACACGGCTAATTCAACTAGTGGATTACCACGATTAGGAGGATTTGAAGTTCTAATTGCAAATGGTCTTTTTAATTCACCAACCTGTCTCAGCATTAATCCATAATTCTCTATGTGACCGCTGACGATTCTTTGAATTATTCGAGTTACATCCAGTCGTACGTTCTGGCTATCGGCTACCGATATTTGTCCCAAAACAGACAGATCTTCCGCTATGTCGCCGCCGGAATTTGTCCACGGCGTGCTCCAGCCTACGCTATTGGCGTTCCAATTGGTTTCTATGGGATTTGCATGCAGCAATATCGAATGATCCGGGGCGTTAACGATATTTACTGCCGATCTGAGCTCCGCAATCATGACGACATCGTTTGTATCCAGTGAAGTTAATGGATCGAATTTTAACAAAATCCTTACGTCGTTCTGATCCATGGGATTAACTATGGCTGCGGCTTCATCAATATTTACGATAAGTGAATCCAGGCTCCAGGCGGGAGCCGGTATGCCCAGGATTAATCCCAGGCAAAATATCGATATTAGGAATTTGTATCTAAACATTGTAAACCTCCTCATCCCAAAACTATTTCAACAACATAAGCTTTTTTACATCTTTTTGATCATCGGTTCGAACGATACAGAAATAAACTCCGCTTGCAGTCGCATCCCCGCTGTTGTCTCGGCCGTCCCAGACGATGGAAACATTTCCAGCTTCAACATGACCGTTATATATCTCGGCTATTTCCTGTCCCAGAATGTTATAGACTTTTAGTGAGGCTAATGTGGGTATCGGAGACGAAAGCTCTATTGTCACATTGGCGTTAAACGGATTGGGATATGTACTAAGGATTTTTAACTTGTTCGGTAAATTGGCTGATTTTGGACTGAGTTTCGCGAGGGGATTATCTTCGAGTATCGGTTCGACAATTACATATTCAGTCACCTTTTCATATATCTCGCCCAGTTCCGTAGTCCCCCACCAATTCCATTGGGCGAGTACATAGGGGGAATCCATTACATATAGAAACATTGATTCGTCGTCCTCAAAAGAGTTCATCCCGGGATCTTCGAACTCATCATTACCAAAATCCAGGTGGCAGTCTATCAGCTCCCCTCCGTAATAATTAGCTCCTAAGTCTGTCCAGCGCACCCTCCCATCATTGGTGACTCCGGCTATTCCCCTCTCACTCTTTTTAAAGGCGTTTGGCTCCGTCAGACTTCCCTCTATATTGGCCACCGCATTTTCGACTATAATACCGGCCCATTTGTTTTCTTGGCATTGTACACCCGGACCAATAGTCACCGCCTCTTCAGATCCGGTGATATATATCGCGCAGTTGGTCTTGAATATTGAGGTGTTCGAGATTACCCCTTGAGGAGCCCCAAATTCGTTATCCGAAATAAGAATTCCTATACCCTCCGGTGTATCCTCGGTAATTATATTGACATTTTCAATTTTTGGAATATCCGACCGAGGTGATAAACCGAAAAACCTGATGCCATTGATGAATTCTCCTAATATGTCTACCCCAGATATAAGTATATCCTGACAGGTTTCATCTGTAAGGCTTACTCCGATTGAATACACTTTGTTGTTTATGAAGGTTGTGCCTATAATAGATAGCGAC
This sequence comes from uncultured bacterium, assembly GCA_965602185.1. Classification (GTDB taxonomy): domain Bacteria; phylum Zixibacteria; class MSB-5A5; order UBA10806; family UBA10806. Next base: position 5,911 of record CBFCYP010000076.1, on the reverse strand, counting down.
TGCGGATTCAGCGCAGTTAATCCAATACCATTAGGTTGGATAATCTCACATCCGTCTATAGATACGACGGCACCGTATTCACTTCTAATGGCCTCTTCTGCGTTTTCGATGACGCAATTGGACAAATAAAGCTCCCCTTCTTGGCCTACCAAGAAGCCCTGCCAATCACCCGGACCGGCGTTAAGCGGCCTAGATGACTTAAAAGTCACGCCGGTCGCCTCAAGCCGACCGTCGACCACTATTGGAAGCTGGTCGCAACCATATTCCTCGCTCGGATAATCGTAAAGCACCAAAACAGTAGTATTCGGCCCTTCTATATTCAATGAGGCCCCCGCAGGAATAAGTAATTCTCGATTTATTATGTAAAAATCGTCGTCCCAGATCTCAGTGCCTGTAATTTCGCCGGATCTGATGTTGTAAGGAAGGCGGTAAACACCGTCATCTGTACCTACCCCGAGGAATGGGCGAAACTGATATAAAGGCTCCCGGACATCCGTAAAAGTTGTGATATCATTCACGGCTATGTTGTTAACTCTGAAAAACTGCCCGATCTCGTTCCAGGATCGGCCGCTGTCCGGGCTCACGTAGATATAGGGTTGTTGAGATAAATCATGTCCCAGAGCGAATTGAATTACGGAATCCGGAATTGGATCCTGGGGATTATAAGGGAAATTCTTAAGTATGTGATAATAATTGGCAAGCGCGGCAATTTCAACGTTTGCATTAATTCCATAGCTTGCCTGATACCACGGCCAAGGCTCTAATTGCGGATTATATCTATTTTTGAATACTCCTTTATCGGTCCCCAGATACAATATAAAATTCCCAGACTGGTTATCGTTTTCATTGGACCTTAAAATGCTATATGCATCTCTAACATGGTAGGGATCGCCCAGACCGCCATTTAAGTTTACTACGGTAGAGGGATCGGGATAATTGTTAATAACATAAGCCGCGATGGTTTCCAAATCCGAAATCCTTGAACCGCATATATAGTAATTGGGTAAAAATACTAGATCACGAATGATGTCCTTAATGACAGGAGGACTTGTATTTAAATTTAGAAGTTCCACAAGATGTCTATATGGCGAGCGCTGAACAAACCAGGCTACGTTTTCTATGAAGCTATTCTGCCCCGCGGTAAATGCCGCTGTGTAACCCGGAGTTGGGTAATGAGGCCCGGTTACAGCGGCGATATTTAGCGCAGGTGGCGTTCCTAAATTAACTTCGATTCCCGTATCGATCAGGTACGGTGAGCTGCTTATGGTACCGCTGCCTATGTAGCTGGGCGTAGTATTGTTAAGATAACTAGATATCTTTTCGCCGTAAGCTATCCCGGATTCGGCTAATCTCTGGAAATAATCATCGGTTTTCCATTGAGAACGATTAATTAAACTGCCCTCTGTCGCAGCCTGATTTTTGACTATGTATCCTCCTTCTATACCGATCATTCTTAGATAGCCGCTCTGGCAGGCGTCTATGGATACGGTATTCATTTTATTTGTTCCCTGTACTACCTCTTCTATACTGATTACATATCCGCCTGCGTCAGCACTGTATCCGAAAGTTTGAATAGAATATTTGCTGGCCAAGAAAAGATTATCAAAATCATTGCTGAAATTAGGATCTGAATCTGCCGCAAGAAAAGGACCGTGTCCGTCGCCAGCGTCACCAATTCCATGGTTACCGTGGTAAATATAAATATAATCATGCCCTACAATCCACAGAGCGTCATACAATGTATGGTTTTCTACAACTTCATCTCGAAAAATTCGCTTTATTTCGACTGTCCCAAATGAATGCAGATAGTTTACTCCCCAACTGCTTCCGCCATTGGTAGAATGCCAGATTTCATAGTCTCCGCTATGCCGGACTAAGGCATAAACGTTATCGGCGTCGCCATCTTCTATAGTGACATCGAGCCCGTCATAATTTGTTCCGTAACCGGGAAGAGATAAGCCTGTCCAGTTGGAACCGCCATTTGTGCTTTTCCAGATACCTTGCCCGTCGTAGCAGGCATAGACAGTTGTTTCGCCTATGGTGTTCTCGGAATTCGGATCAATACGTAGGGAATTCGAAGTCAGTGTAGGGTTGGGTATATCTTGGCCCCCGATGGAGCTCCAGTTGAGGCCAGTGTCCGTCGTTCGCCATAGGCTTAGATCGGGGCTATCCTGCTCCGAAGTCGTAAAACAGATATTCGTATTTCCCGGGTGAGCAGTAATTCCGGTAAATAGAACGTTGCCAGGTTGGGAAATTGTGGGTATCCAGGTTTGGCCTCCGTTATCAGTAAAAAGTATGCCTGGGTTGCCCCCTGCTCCCTCAGGGACAGCGGCATATCCTCTGTTCCCGTAATATCTACTGGCGGCTACAAGCTTAACCCCGTCAATTCGATGGCTGCCTTGCCATTCCTGGAGAGGGGAATCCCCTTGGTATCTGTATATGTATTCATGTTCTAAATCAGAACCGACAGCATAAGCATGCAACTGTTGACCAGGCTGCCCGAAATCGGTCCATCCTATAGAGATTCCGGTTACATTGTAAACGAAGTACGGCCCTTCCATCGACTGCCACTGTTGAGCAGTTAACATGGATGGTATTAATGCCGACGCCCCTATCAAAAGAATCATTCTCATTTTTGCCGCTCCCTCTTTGATTTCGCCTTTAATCATTATTTCAAATAGACCACCTTAATTTTCTTTTTCATATTCCCTCCTTTCGCTTCAAGAAAATATGTACCAGTTGATACCGGGCGCCCTTCCTTATCCCGGCCTTCCCAGATAGTATTGCTACTACCATCGGGAAAGCTAAGTTCATTTATAAACCTCCCTTGAACGTCATATATGGTAATTAGCCCGGGGTGATCGGAATAAACTACAATTTGAAGATTGCTATTAAATGGATTTGGATAGGCCGCAATCGAAATTTGGCTGGGCGCAGATTCCCCGTTTTCATATATTTCTGCTACATCAGGAGTATATCTCTTAAAGAATATTTCGTTCTGCGAGCCGTACACTTCCTCCCTCCATACGATATTAATATTGCCATCGTCGTAGGACAGCCAGGGAACCAAGGATTCATCAGGACTAATGGTAACCCTGTACTCGCCATGCCAGGACATGCCGAGGTCGTCGCTTCTGTTGATTATTATCTCATGCAAGCCTTCATCATAAAATCGCATATCAGACCAAACCGCCAGAAGAGTATCTTCGACGAAGTCAACGCTGGGCCACCATGCGGTGTGATAATAAGAGGACATAGTCTCAAATGGCCAGGTGGAGCCGTCGTCATTTGAAATGGCCACAAATGCATCTCCATGGAAAGGGTATTGTAAAAATCGATAATCAAGATATCCTGCGGCTATTCCATTACCGTGCTGATTACAGGCGAGGATTTGTTCCAATGCCCAATCTTGCCTATTGGGAGAAATCCATATGGTATCCGACCACGTAATGCCAGCGTCAGTGCTCCTCTTGCCCAGTATATGCCATTCTCCCAGGTGATTTGAATCAGGCATGCAAGTCCAAGCGACCATCAATATGCCGCCGCAATACTCCATGGACATCGGGAGTCCAATTGAAATCAGGGGATGGTATATGCTGGTCTCGTCGCTCCAGGTTTGCCCATAATTATAGGAGTGTATAGACCTCACCGGGCTTCGGCCTGTAGAATCATCCCTATAGCTATAATAAACCAAAAATACTGAATCTCCCTTTATGGCGGAGGCGGGAAAAGTAAAACGGTTGGGATTATCGGTGGCTACATAGAGGTTTTGATTCCAAACAGCACCGTCGGGAGAGGTGGCGATCCCTATTTTGGTGATATCCTGATTATCATCGTCATCCAACCAGCTGACGAGAAGTCCATTTTCATCCAGGTTCAAATTGGAATATGATCCTGTATGATTAGTCTCGGTCAGGTCTACTATATCGTCCCATGTGTCGCCGCCATCAGTGCTTCTAATATAAGAAACGTTTCCATTTATCTGGAACCAGACCACGTGGACGGTGTCATTTCTGGCGATAACCTGTGGATTTATTTCCTGGCCCCGATAGGTCAAACGGATATTTTCGCCCCAGCCGGAGAAAGACACCGCGGCAAATGTCAATACCAAAATTACTGTTGATAAAATCGTCTTTTGAATTTTATCTCTTAAACCCATCTTCAATCCTTTATCTCAGATACAATACTCGAACGGTTTCCTCCCGACTACCCCCTTTCTGATTAATGAAATATATCCCCGACGATAGCGACCCGCCATTTGAATCCCCGGCGTTCCAGATTAAAGATGATAGACCTTTGGTATAAGAAAGCTCCTTAATATGTCTCCCCAGTATGTCATAGATTACTATTGTCCCGGGCATTTCCGAATCAATTGTTATATTTAAATTTGAGTTAAACGGGTTAGGGTAAGCTATCATACCGAAATCTGTTGGTTTCAGATCAGTATCCTCGCTTACTCCGGTTGGATCAGGATCGTATCGTTTGTAAAATATCTCGCTATATAAATTTGGCGCTCTGTCATTGTCGTTCCAAACGACATGCAATTTACCACCATCCATGGAAATCCAGGGGGCATATGATTGCCCTATTGCATAAGTTAATCTATATTCTCCCTCCCAGGTCCACCCCAGATTATCGCTACGATTAAAATATATCTCATGTTCCCCTTCCTCATAATTCTGCATATCCGACCAGACCGTAACAATCGTATCGCCGACAAAATCGATATCCGGAGCGTAGGCGGCATGATTTTCAGTCGCCATGACCTCCAACGGCCAGGTCAAACCGCCATCATTGGATATGGCCACAAATATATCCCCGTGAAAAGGGTATATGGCATACCTGTAATCCATATATCCCACTGCCATTTCTCCAGTTTCGTCATTACAGGCTATACAGGCATTTTGAGCCGAATTAGGTATATTTTCGGGGGATATCCAGATCGTCTCCGACCAGGTCTGGCCAGCATCAGTACTGCGGTAGCCGATAACATGATAACCAACATGGATGGTATCCACAAATCCCGCCCAGACTACCATAAGGACTCCATTACAGTATTTAATTAGTAAATCCTGCACGTTTGAAGGTGGATATCCTATCGAAACTTCATCGCTCCAGTTAATGCCGTAGTCATATGAATACATGAATCTAATAGGCTTCTGCCCGGTGGAATCCGCTCTCAGGCTGCGATATACCAGGAATATGGAATCGCCCGCAACCGTGGAAGCGGGCAATGTGAAATGGTGCATATTGTCGATGATGATATATATGGGATCATTCCAAACACTGCTGTCTACTGATGTTCGGACTGCAATCCTCTCCAGGTGAGTCATGAGATTTTCGTCCTGCCACGAGACTAGTAAGCCATTCTCGCCTAAGGAGAGATCCGGACGGTGCGGTTCGTGATTTTCTTCCGATAAAATCATAAGGCTATCCCAGGTTTCTCCACCGTCGACACTCCGAATATATGAAATACTGTCGTTGGTCAATCTATCCCATACAACATGGATAGTGTCGTTCCTTGCAACAACCTGAGGATTGATTTCCTGATGATTGTTATTCAACAGGAAATCCTCGGTCCAGCCAGCATAAGCATGCGAAGCCGCCAGGATTGCCGCGATTATTAGAATTAAGCGTCTATACATTTTCCCTCGGTTGCCTAAAACGAATTCCTGCTATATCTAATATAACAAAAAATACCCATATTCCTATCCCTAAATTTCCATGCAGACCAGTTGTTTTCTGTCCAGGACTATATTTATCTTATCTACAGCCGAATACTTCCGCCGGGCCTTGCGACATATCTCCCCCTCACTGATTCAGCACTATGGTTTCTTGTTAACTGTGGCCGGCCGCCTTACAAGATCCAGGCCAACCAACAGGTGCACAAGACTGCAGGTCAACTTTCCAC
>CBFCYP010000075.1:0-15766 GCA_965602185.1 uncultured bacterium | reverse complement strand
CGTATGAGTGGGTGGATATCTCGAATACCGGCCAGCCGATTAATTTCGGAAATAATATTAATGATGGGAATTCCGGGCCCCTAAACCTGGGATTTAATTTTGAATTTTATGGAAATCAATTTAATTCGATCAATGTCTGTACTAACGGATGGGCATCATTTACAGACAGTATATCGACACGGCCCCAAGTTTTTACATTACCTAATCCCGCCGCCCCCAATAATATACTGGCCCCGTTATTTTACCCTTTGAATTTTGAGTTCGGGGGAGAAGCATATTTCTATACGAATTACTCCGACAGCGCCGTTATCACCTGGCAGAATGTGTTTAATATAATTCAGGCGGGACCATTTACCTTTCAGATAATGCTTGTCGCTCCCGATTATATAAAATTCCAATACGGTGATATCGGAGAGGATTCATTTTACAGGTGGTTCGTGGGGATTGAAAATGATGATGGCACGATCGGTTCGGAGGTACACAAGTATAGCCCATATATCCGTGACTACGTAGCCGTTGAATTTAATTGGGCTCCGCTCCCCGAACCCCTGGACTGGATTTCAATCGATTCCTCCATAGGAACAATTCCGCCTTATGGAAATAATTTTGTGGAGGTCAGTTTTAACGCGGAAAATCTAGATCTTGGGGGCCATAACGCAATTTTGCTGCTTGCCTGTAACGATCCCTACAATAGAACAAACATTATTCCTGTTACCATGAATGTCGTCGAACCAACGAAAGTCTCCGAAAATACCGAAAAACTTCCCCAATATATTTCATTAAACCAATGCTATCCTAATCCCTTTAACGCCAAGACAACGATTAAATTCAATTTAGAAATCGCTTCGGAGGTAAAAGTAGAAATTTATAATATTCTGGGACGTAGGGTCGAAACGTTATTTGATGGTAATAAACCAGCGGGCAATCATCAAATAATCTGGAATGCCGAAAACCAACCATCGGGCATTTACTTTTCCCGCATAAAAGCGGGCGATTTCACCGAGACAAAGAAAATGGTGTTATTGAGGTAGTTCCGCGGCAACAATACGGCTACACCGATTGGCATATCTGTGGTGTTTTCTGGTGTCGGAAAGTATAGATCGAAGTCGAATTAATTTCTTTATAATCAATATTATGGGCTTATAAACTGAAAGTCAGCAAAAACCCCGGCCGGGGAATGATTTTCTCATGTCCGGGGTTTGAGTCCCTGCGCCGCTAATCATTTTCCAGGTACCTACAATTATAAATAAATGATGTTTTTATACCCGCACAAACAATATGCCAACGTCATGGATAAGCTTATCTGCCTGTCACTCTCCGCACTGTGGTAATGTACCGCGGCTATAATCCGACCGTATTTTCGGGAACATCAATCATTTGAATTTTGACGTAATTTATTGAAAATCAGCAAATTATGACCTCAGGTCAAATATTATCCCGTTTTTCCGCTTTATTATTAAAAATCTTAACAAATTTCCTTTTAATCCGTATATTTAAAAATGAAAAATCACGGGAGAATTCGTGGATTTTTGTTTTTATGATTTTCGGAAGTTAAGATAAAATAGATGTGAATTAAATTATTTTCAAGAGGGAGTTCTTATTATGCGTTTTGCGTTAATGAGCGCCTGCTTACTGTTTTTTCTGCCGCCAATAGCCGTATCGGGCGATTGGCAGATTACCGAGTTCGATAACGGCCTGAAGGTGATGATTCTGGAAAATCATCAGGTACCGCAGGTCAATATCTCGACTACCATTCAGGTGGGAGCCAAGAATGAAACGGATTTCTTTGACGGCGCCACCCATCTATTGGAACACCTTATATTGTTTCGGGGTACGGAGAAAATGACGGGCGAAAAGGTGGGCGACGCCATGAAAAGACACGGGGCTTATTTCAATGGCTACACATCATCGGATTGGACAGATTTCGTAATCTCGCTTCCCCGTGAAAATCTCGAGTTCGCGCTGGGGATCCATGCCGATATGCTGTTTCGCTCCAATTTCCCCGAGGCCGAAATGAATAAAGAAAAGCAGGCGGTCTTAGAGGAAATAAATATCTCCGAAGATAGTCCTTTCTCCAAGGCCTATCGATCCAGCTTAAAGGTACTTTTCGAGGGGCATCCCTACTCCAAGAATGTACTGGGAACCAAAGAACGCGTGACCAATATTCCGCGCGATTCCGTTTACGCCTACTATAAGCGTTATTACGCTCCCAATAATATGACCATGGTTATTGTGGGGGATCTTGACGCCGAAGAGACTCTCGGACTGGTTAAAGAATATTTCGGCGATTTTCCCGGAGGTTCAGTAGCCAAAGACAATTACAATTTGCCTATGAAGCGCGATAAAGTCGCTGAAATCGAGATAAAAAAGGATATCGGGCAAGCGTATTTAATGATGAGCTCTATCGGGCCCAAGGCGGATAGTCCCAAACAGTTTCCTCTCGATATTATGTCCGTTATCCTCGGGGACGGTGAATCCAGCCGGTTATGGATGAAGCTTAAAGATGAGATGGGCCTGGTTTATTCCATCAGTTTCTTTTTTGAAACCAACAAGTACGAAGGTTTGATAGCATCGTTAGCCACCCTTGATCCGGCCAATATCCCGGAGGTTGAGAAAGCTATAAACGATGTTTTAAATGATGTAAAGGAAAATGGATTCACCGAGCGGGAGCTTCGCAAGGCCAAGAATAAGATTAAAACAGCGCATTATATCTCGATGGAAAGGGGCCTTGATATTGCCGATAAATACTCGGAGTACGATTCTTTCATCGGCCATCAATTTGTGGATGATTATCCCGATAATATCGAAAAAACGACACTGGCCGAATTGAATGCAGCCGCTCGCGAGTATCTCGATACCGATTCATATGTTAAAACGATGGTGGTGCCCAGATGAGAACAATTAAAGATTATAAATTGTCGGTCCTTTCGTTGGTTGTAGCATTATTGCTGGGCTGCGGGCAACAAACCGCTCAGCTCGATATCGGTCCCGATGGTTATGGCAAGACGGTTATGGCCAATGGAATCAGGGTGCTGGTCAATCATGATCCGTCGACCTCCCTTACGGCGGCGAGAGTTCTTATGGGTGGCGGGGTTTTGACTGAAAACTCGGAAAATAATGGTATAACCAACCTGATGATGAAAATGCTGTTAAAAGGCAACAACAGCATGACCGCGGCCGAGATCACCGAACAACTTGATTTCCTCGGCGCCGATGTTTTCACCGTTTGTTATAGAGACTACAGCACCATATCGTTTACCTCGCTGACCGAGAATTTCGACCGGGCGCTGGAGATTATTTCGCAGTCTCTTCTATCGCCGACTTTTCCGGAGGACGAACTGGCGAAACTGAAGCATGAGGTCGAGGGGAGCATTAAAGCGTCCAATGACAATCAAGCGCAGGCCTCCAGCAAGCTGTTCTGGAAAACCGCCTACGGCGACCAATATTACGGCCTGCCCACTCTCGGAACCGAGCAGTCAATATCCTCGATCACGGTCGATGACATCAAAAAACATTATCAAAAATATGTCGGAGGGGAAAATATTATTTTCTCAGTAGCTACCGATTTATCGGCCGATCAAATCAATGCCATCATTCATAAACGGCTGGGCGGAATCAGGGCCGAGGCTGATATCGTCACGCCTCCGGAGCTGAAACTGCAGGATGAAAAATCGGGATTTATCGACTATGATCGAAACCAATCGTACATTTTTATGGGTGTTATGCTTGATCATCTTAAGCCGGATGAGGTTCCATATCTTGTCTTACTGAATGAAATCATGGGCAACAACGTGGGTTCGAGACTGTGGTATCTGCGGCAGAAAGAAAAACTGGCCTATGCGGTATATACCCAATACGCATCGGATAAATATGGGGCCATATTTCGCGCCGCTATAGGCACCGATACCTCAAAGGTGAAGGTTGCCCTTAATTCCCTGAACCGTGATTGGAACAAGATGGTCGAAGACGGCGTCACCATGGAGGAGCTTCAGGACGCCAGGATCAACATGAAAAACAACATGATTTATTACATCGATCGCAAGTCCAACAGGGCCAATTACATGGCCTATTATGAATATATGGGATACGGTTACCGCTTCGTTCTGGATATGATTGAAATGGCGGATCAAATCGATCGGTACGAGCTAAATGAATTCGTCAAGAATGAATTTACCGAGGACAGGAAGTTTGTTTCTATTGTTGGAAAGAGGTAAACGAATTTAATTTTTATATATTATGGTCTGAAGCGGGATGCCGGCGAGAATTGATCTAATTTTACTTGATTCTCAGCGTCGATACCAGGGGAATGCCAAACCTGGAAGATGATTTTATTGAGATAGCTTTTAGAATTATATCAGGCGCAAGAATGAAATTTCGCGGATTTTCGCCGGGCGTTTAAGATAATAACATATCTACCGGCTATTCCTCTATCCAGCCATCGAGGAGCTTTATTATTCTGTTGCCGTACGCGGCGTTTTTCTCCGAATGGGTAACCTGGAGAATAGTCGTCCCCTCGTCATTGAGTTTTTTCAGCAAGTCCATGATCTCTTTGCCCTGCTCGGAATGCAGATTTCCGGTGGGCTCATCGGCCAATAGAAGTTTCGGTTCGGCGATAATAGCTCTGGCGATACCGACCAGCTGTTGCTGGCCGCCGGAAAGCTGGCTGGGAAAAAGATCCTTTTTACCGACGATTTGAAATCGGTCAAGGGTGTCGCACACCATGCCCTTGCGTTGCGAGCTTTTAATTTTTTTGTATATAAGCGGAGTTTCGAGATTTTCATATACCGTTAATTCGTCTATAAGATGATAGCTCTGGAATATGAATCCGATAAACTCTTTATATAGGTCGACCCTTTTTCTCTCGTTCAGCTTATGTACCGACTCCCCGAGAAAAAGATATTCCCCCTCGGACATGGAATCGAGCATACCGATGATATTAAGGAGAGTCGATTTGCCCGCGCCGGAGGGTCCCATGATGGTGATAAACTCTCCATCATTGATCTCAAGATTTATTTTCCTTAACACGTATGTGTTAACTTTACCGGTCGTATAGCGTTTGGAGACGTTTTTTAATTCTATCATGCCCTTAGATCCTTTGTAAAATCCAAAAAACCATTACTATTCATCCCTGAGGGAATTAACAGGGTTTGCTGTTGCCGCCGAAAAGACCTGGTAGCTAACCGTTAACGAGCCGATGATAAAAGCCACAATAGCCGCAATGAAAAATGGGAATATTCCGAAATCGGCATAATAAGCCCAGATACTGGCCATCATGGTATCAAGCATGAAATAAGCCATTACGGAGGCCAGGACGCTGCCGACGATATAGAGGATTATAAACTCTTTTGAAATGAGGGCGCCAATGTTCGCGACCGTTGCTCCAAGTACTTTTCTGATCCCGATCTCCTTCATTCTTTTGGTAATATTTAACGAAACCAGGGCGAATAAACCCATGGCCGCTATTGAAACAGCCATCACGGCTATGTATATAAACACGAGTCTTATGCTATGGTTTGTCCTGGTATCATCAGCCATTATTTCATCTTGAAAAAACGCCCTGTAAGGCAAATGAGGAAATAGCCTTTTCCATGTATCCTGAATATATGCGGTTATCTCCGCAAGTTTATCGGGATTATATTTTAATGAGAGATACCAGTATCGATCTTCGGAACCCAGGCGCAATGCCATGGGAGTTATTTTGGTCGATACGCCGTTAATATAGAAGTCCTTTACCACTCCGATAACATTGCATTGTTTGACCGAATCCTCATGGATAAATTTGATGCGCTCGTCAAGAGGCGAAACCCAGTCATATTCTTTCACGAAGGTTTCATTTACCATAGTTGAGTTCTCGATTTCAGTTTTCAATCCATAATCAAAAGTGCGGCCTTCGGAGAGCTGGAACCCCGCAGTTTCAAAGTAGTTTTCTCCGATTTCCATGTACCAGATAACGTCTTTACCCTTCTCAGTCTCGATATCTGTAGCGGCCCAGGCCCTGCCCATAAGGTGCCGGGACCCCCCTATGCTTTCTATGCCCGGGTGGTTTTCGATGGAGCTTTTTAATAACCGGTAATTCCCTTCGCCTCGAACAGGCACTACCAGGATATTGTCTTTTTTGAATCCCGTGTCGAAGTTTTTAATAAATGAGGCGTTCTCGTTGAAAATAACGGCCGCGATTATTACCGTGATGGCAAGGGCGAATTGGAAGGTCAGCAGTATTTTGGTTAATAAATTTGTACCACCTATGCTCTGTTTTCCCTTGAGAATTGCAGCGGGTTTGAAACCGCTGATATAAAAAGCAGGATAGAATCCCGCCGCCAGGGCGGTGAAAATCAATAACCCGGCCAGAGCACCTATGAGGCCAAGGTTTTCCGAATAATTCATCGACAGGGAAAGCTCGGGCCAGAGGCTGTCGTAGGCCGGAACGAAGATTTCTGCCAGCGCGCAAGCGATAAGTAAGGATATAAAACATAATAACAGATTTTCGCCCATAAATTGAAGTATCAGCTGGCTGCGCGTACCGCCCGTCACTTTGCGGATGCCGATTTCCTTGAGCCGTCTGGAGGCGAAGGCTATGGAGGTATTAATGAAATTGAAACAGGCCAGAAGTAGAATCAGGACCGCGGCGACCGAAGGCGCCACTATGGCTGCGGGATGTAATCCCGGGCGAAAAGGATCTCCATTAATTTTCCGGGAAACGGAGGCCAGCCGATTCAGCGGCAGCAAATAAAACCCGTTTATTTCCCAATCCGGATTGGCTTCGTTTACCTTTGGAACGTAATTTTGCAGTTGATGTTCAGCTGCGGCAGCATTGGGTTTGCTTTCTATTTGCACCAGCGTCGCCCAAGACCATAAATCCCAGCGGAGCAGATCGAATTCCTTTGTATCCTTCAATCTATCGTACGGTAAAAGTGCGTCCATCTGTAGACAGGAGTTTTTCGGGGGTGTGGCGATTACCCCACCCACAATAAATTCGTATTCTTTATCCCCGTCGGGATTGTATATCAAACGTTTGCCGATGGCGTTTTCATCAGCGAAATATTTTTTAGCGAGTTCATCGGTAATAACAATATTGTTTTTTTCGGTAAGAGCGTCTGATGCGCCCGCCAGGGTGGTAAGCGGAAACAGTTCCAGGAAATTTTCATCAACGTAGTAAAAGAATTCATCGAAGATTTTATCTTCGTACCGCAATGTGCCGCTAATGGCTGAAATCCTGGAGATTTTCTCAATCCCGGGAATATCATTTTTTATGGCAGGAGCCATGGGAATCGGGATATTGGCATATTCCAGTCGATTGTTATTCTGTATCCTGTAGCTGTTGATAAGATATAATTGATTTTTATTCTCGTACATGGAGTTAAAGCTCTGGCTGAATTGATGATTAACGTAAGCGGCCACGCACAGAGCCAAAGAAATCCCCAGTCCGAATATATTGATAATCGAATACAGTTTGTTTTTATATAAATTCCGGAAAGCAACCTTTAAATAGTTTTTTATCATATCGAATCCTTATTTATTCATATTTCAAAGTCTCCACCGGATCAGACATAGCCGCCTTTACGGCCTGTAAACTCACTGTCAATATAGCGATTAAGAGAACCGCCATGGCGGAAACCGCGAAAATCCACAGGTTAAGATTTATTCTGTAAGCGTAGTTTTGAAGAAGCCTGTTCATTATAAGGTAAGCGACGGGCCAGGCTATTATATTCGCAGCTATCACTAGAACAACGAAATCTTTTGCCAGAAGGCTAATGATGTTATGAACTTTTGCCCCCAGCACCTTGCGTATGCCGATTTCTTTGGTTCGGCGCTCGGTTATGCTGGAAACCAGTCCGAACAGACCAAGACAGGAAATAAAGATCGCGAGCAGCGTAAATATACTTACAATGATCCTGATTCTATTTTCTTTGCGATAGAGATTTTTATATGTATCATCGAGTAATTCAAATTCAAAGGGAGTTACTTTATTAAATTTTTCCCAGGTGTTCCTGATATGTGATAACGCGCCCTCAAAATTATCTTCACTGAATCTTATCAATACTTTTCCGTGTTCCGAAGCGTCGGCGAAATCCTGAACTGGACTGTAAACACGCGGGCTGATATCTTTGTATAGCGAGGCTACGTTCGCGTTTTTTACAACTCCAATTATGGTGGCGTCCAACTCCATGTAGCCAAACCTTTTGCCGACGGGATTCTCCAATCCCATTTGTCCGGCGGCCTCCTCATTGATTATAACGGCAGCGTTTGTATCGGTTGTCAGTTCCTTAGAAAATAACCTGCCCCGGACAAGCTCAAATCGTAGCGTTTCGAAATAGTCAGGCTCTACATTGCTTGTGTTGAATTGCAGACCATAATTGGGGACGCCTCCTTCCCAGACAAATCCGTTTGTGCTGAAATCCACATTCGTTTCGAGATTGTACTGAGAGGAGACGGATTCAATGTAGGGCGATCTAAGCAGTACGGATTTTATCGATGAATATTGCGGCCCCATATTTTCCTTTAAGGGTATATGAACGACGTTGGCTCTATCGAAGCCGAGATCTTTAGTGTCAATATAATTAAGCTGAAGGTAGATAATGGCTGTACCTATAAATAAAGCGATGGAAAGAGAAAATTGAAATACAACCAGAATTCTCCTTAGCGATAATTTTCCGGAAACAGATCTTTCTTTCCCTTTCAGAACGGCCACGGGGGCAAAGGATGATAAATAAAAGGCGGGATAGCTTCCGGCAACCGCTCCGGTGATAATTATTATACAGATGCCTCCAATAATAAAAACGGGATTGAAAAGACTTATATCCAGCGATTTTTCCACCAGGTTGTTAAACGCGGGAAGGCAAAGCTCAACCAGCACAATTGCCAGGAAAAACGAGATGGCAGAAAGGAGAATCGATTCTCCCAGAAACTGCCTGATCAATTGAAATCGACTGGCGCCCACCGTTTTTCTCATCCCCACTTCCTTCGCGCGAATCAGGGACCTGGCGGTTGAGAGGTTTATAAAATTTATGCAGGCAACCAATAAAACGAAAATCGCGATTATGGAAAAACTGTATACAAGTTTTGATTCGCCTATATCAGCATAATTGCGGTAGTCATTTTTACCGTCAAGATGAACGGCGAGGAAGGGCTGTAGATCGAAGGACACCCCGTCCTTAAATTGCGGGCAATTGTTTTTCTCGCCGATCAGGTTTAACTTCGCTATAATGTTTTTCAAATTTGAATTTTCATTCACCAGTACATAAGTGCTTGCCATCAATGAGCCCCAGTGAGATTCCAGGTAGGTATATTCCTCGCCCTTGATCTTAAACGAGGCTATTATATCGTACTCAAAAGATGAGTTTTCCGGGATGTCTTTCAGGACTCCTGCTACGGTTGTTTGATATTTGCCTTCCGCGACCAGGGTTTTGCCGATGGGATTCTCATCACCGAAATATTTTTTCGCTATTTTTTCGGTTATAACGATATCATTAGGATTTGATAAAGCGTTCTCGGGATTACCGTATAAAAAGGGAAAAGAAAAAAGATTAAAGAAGGGTTGTTCGGTCAGCAGTATTTTATCTTCGTAATATGCTTTATCGTCATAACTGATGACCAGTTTCGGCACATCCATGATCCTGACGGCGTCTATGATATCAGGTATTTCGTACTTAATGGCGATGGCGAGCGGAACCGGGGTGCCATCTACGCCGTCTCCGAGGTAGGCTCCTTTGCTTATCACCCGGTATAGATTGTTGATGTTTTTATGGAATTTATCGTAACTCAGTTCATCGTTTACCCAGAGAGCAATTAATATGAAAACGGCCATACCGATGGCGAGGCCGGCGAAGTTTGTCAACGAATATACTTTATGTTTCATCATATTTCTTATGGCGACAAGAAAGAAGTTTTTAAGCATATTTATTTCCCTGTTTATTCGTATTTCAAAGCATCCACCGGATCGGCGAGAGCGGCTTTAAAAGTCTGCAATGCTACGGCGATGATAGCGATAAAAAGAGTGATCGATATAACCGATAAATATATTTCCGGACCGATGCCCGTTATGAATAAAAGTCCGGTCTGTAGTAATCTGTCCCAGGCCAGGTATATAATGGACAGCCCGACCAGGTTGGCGACGGCAACGAGGATTAAAAACTCCCTTGTGATTGTCCAGAAAACCCTGTTCAGAGAGGCGCCCAGGACTTTTCTTATTCCTATCTCTTTTGTTCTTCTTTCGATCATGTATGAAGTCAATCCAAAAAGGCCCAGGCTGGAGAAAAATATGGCGATAATGCCAATGAGATTGAAAAAACCGGCAAGCTTGTTCATCATTCCAAGAGTATTCTGAAAATATTGGTCGAGAGTAACACAATCGAAAGGCAGGTTGGGCGCAATATCTGACCACTGTTTTTCCAATTTTTCGCGCAGGGATTTGAAATTCGTTGTGGAGGAGAATTCCAGCAGCATATAATTCAGGTTTTCCCGCTCCAAAAATAAAATAGCGGATTCCATTTCGAAGCCGATATCGCCAAAAACAAAATCCTTCGCGACACCTATGACCGTGCCGGTCTTATCCTCCAAAGTCAATCGTTTCCCCAAAGGATTATCCCATTGAAGCTTTGAGGCGGCGGCTTCATTGATTATCAGGCTATTATCATCATTGAACTCCCGTGAGAAACTTCTTCCCTTGATAATCTCGATATCGAGCATCTCGACGAAGTCGTAATCAACGCCGTATGCCCCCATGGTCATTGACTCATCCGGGCTTTTGTCAGGTATCGATACGCGGCTCGGCGAAATCCATACGATGGGTAAATTTGCGGACGCCGAAACGGAGGTAATCTCGGGATTTTGTGAAAAACTGTTTTGCAGCAACTGGCGACTGGAACGGGTTTCCTCAGAAAGAGCAACCGTTGCGATACCGCTTCTATTGAAACCGAAATTCGAGATCTTCAGGTTTTCGAACTGGTCGTTGATAATGGCCGCAAAGGCGATAAAAATAATGGAAAAAATAAATTGGAATACGATCATGATTTTGCTGCCGAATCGCTTTTTCCTGCCTGATTGGAGTCGGCCTTTCAGAACCAGCAGAGGACGGAAAGAGGAAAGATAAAACGCTGGGTAAATACCGGAAATAATTCCCACAAAAATCGTAGTTGCCAGAAAATATTTAAAAAGGAAGGGATAACCCCACATCGAAAATGAAACATGAGGCATGCCGGAGGATGGCAAAACCTCGTTCATATAAGTCAAAAATAATGGATAAAGGAATTCGAAGAGGACTATGGCCAGGGGCAGGGCAATAAAGGAGATCAACAGAGATTCCCCCAGAAATTGAATAATCAGCTGGGTCCGCCGGGCGCCTATCACTTTGCGAAGCCCTACCTCCTTTGCCCGATACATAAACCGAGCAGTCGTTAAATTAATGAAATTGATACAAACAATTAGCAGCAATAAAATACCGATAAAAAATAGTATTAAAACGCCCGTCTTGTTGCTTTGATGGAACAGAGATTCAATATGTCCGGAATTCAACCGGAAATCAAGGAGAGGGAAAAGGTACAAACGCTCGGGAGATTTATCTGGTTCGCCAAAGTATTTTTGGAGGAATGCCGGGAATTTATTTTCAAGCCGCTCTCTATCATAACCGTCCGGAAGCATCACAAACGTGGAATGTTGATTTGAAGCCCAATCGTTAGATGGATCAGATAGAGATCGCGATATTTGCATGGGAACGAGGAAATGAAATCGAATGGATGAGGTGCCGGTGATGTTTTTGGTAACACCGGTTACTGTTAATTCCATATCTTTTTTGAATATCAGAGTTTTGCCCACCGGATTTTCATTTCCGAAATACTTGAGGGCGGCGGATTCGGAAATAACAATAGAATTGGGATCTGAGAGTGCCGTCTCGGGATTTCCGGATACCATTTCAAATGTGAAAAACGTAAGGAACTCAGAATCCACAAACATGATATCATTTTCGTAAAACGCTCTATCGTTGCGTCTGATAGGAATTTTGCCCGCAGGTAGAACGCGCACGGCCTTTTCAATTTCGGGAAATTCATCAAGCAACGCATCCTTAAGCGGAGCCGGTGTAAACAACGTATGGGATTGATCCTGTTCGCCGAGGGGCAATACCTGTATGACGCCGTAAATTCTGTCGGCGTTTTGGTGAAACTTCTCGGCGTTCAATTTGACCCCGGCGGATATGGCAAATATGCCGAAACCCGCCATGCCGATGGCCATTCCCAGAATGTTTATGATTGAGAATAATTTTTGTTTTCTCAGGTTTCTTATAGCCACGAACAGATAATTTTTAAACATTTTTTATTTCCCTTTTACTCATATTTCAAGGCCTCCACCGGGTCGGCGACGGAAGCTTTGATGGCCTGAAAGCATACCGTTAAAAGCGCGATACTGACGGCGATTACGGATGATATTATGAAAAAGCCCAAATTCATCTCAGTACGATATGCAAAATTTTGAAGCCATCTGTTCATAACGAAATAGGCGACCGGCCAGGCTATTATATTCGCCACCAAAGCCTGCAATACGAACTCCCGTGACAGCATGGAAACTATATTTTCAACCGAAGCTCCCAGTACCTTTCGGATTCCGATTTCCTTGGTACGCTGCTCTGTAACGAATGCCGCCAGTCCGAAAAGCCCCAGGCAGGCGATAAAAAGGCCGATTATTGAAAATGTCCCGAGGATCGTTCCCTGTTTTAATTCCGCCGAATATATATTTTCGTAAAGGTCATCCACGAAATGATATTCGAACGGGTAATCCGGGAACATGGCATCCCACTTTTCCTTAATTTCCCCCAGCGTCCCGTTGAGATCCGACGGCTCGGTTTTGATGATTATGCTGAAATACCAGTTGGGCCGCTGGAACAAAACCAGGGGCTTTATTTTTTTCTTCAAATCGGAAAAGCAAAAATCTCTAACCACGCCGATGACTCTTCCCGGATTTATGGTGGCGTAACCCGGCGTCAATTCCAGCCTTTTTCCAATGGCCTCCTCAGGTGATTTCCAGCCCATCACTTTCAGGGCGCTTTCATTTATTATAAAATCCGGCTCCGCCTCGTCAATCTGCCCGTGGGGAAATCCGGTTCCGGTCAGAAGCTCCAGCTTGAAGAAATCGATAAAATTGCTGTCCACGGGAAGAACGTATGTTATCTGCGAGTCATCCTGATCGGGCATGCCCTCGGCGGTAAAGGGGCTGGCGTCCAGTATCTGTCTGGACGGCGGTTCTATGGCGGCGGTAACCTCTTTAACGCCTTTTATATTCAAAAATTCATTTTTAACCGTGTCATATCGGTCCCGCATGGCGTTATGCAGATATGTGACCGCGATTACCGGGTCCTCCGATTTTCCCAATCTTTCATTCATCATGAATTCACGTTGGGCGCTGGTTACGAAAAAACATATAATCAGCGCGATGGTGGCGGAAAGCTGCAGTACAACCAGGACGTTTCGGAGCGTAAACCTTTTCAGAAATATATTCCGTACCGGCAACCGGGCTCCGCCCGGCGTGCCCTTGAGGACCGAGACCGGTTTGAATGAGGATAACAACAGAGCCGGATAGCTTCCGGCGATCAAACCCGATACCAGAAACAGCGAAGCAAGTATGGCCGAATACTTCCAGTCGACTAAGGGATCGAAGCTCATGGATTTTCCAGCGAGGTTGTTGAACGCCGGAAGGGAAATCTCGATAATTAATATTGCGACAACCAGGGCGATTAAGCTGATGAGTAGCGATTCCCCTAGGAAATATATTATTAGCTGAATCCGGCTCGACCCGATTGTTTTCCTCAAACCGATTTCCATGGCCCTCCTTGACGATCTGGCGGTTGAAAGATTTATGAAATTGATGCAGGCGATCAGAAGGATTATTACGGTCACCAGCGAGAAAATATAGACATATAATATATTCCCGTTGGGCTCTATCTCCCTGTCGATATGTGAATGCAGATGTATATCGGTAAGTGGCTGGAGTTCCAGAATATGCATCGGGGCATATTCCTCCGGAATATATTTGGCCACGAATTGCGGAAGACGACTTTCCAAGTCCTTCGGGTCACTCCCCTCTTTCAGGAGTATGTATATATAATTCCATTCGTCGACATTGGCGGTCCGGGGTTGATCGAAGGAAGCGAGGAAATCGACATGAAAATGGGAATTTTCAGGAATATCTTTCAGTATTCCGGTGACCCTGTAATCTTTTTCATTGGAGGTTGACACTTCTATGGTCGTAATCGTTTTCCCCATGGGATCGGCATCGCCGAAATACCTTTTGGCCGCATTTTTGGTCAGGATGACCGAATTCGGTTCCGCGAGAGCAGTCCGAGGGTCTCCCTTTAAAAGCTCGAAATTGAATACATCGAATACATTGGGATCTGTGTTATAAAAACGCGTTTCGTTGAGTTTTACATCGCCGTTTTTAATCACGATCTGCACGTCATGATGGAACCTTGTCAGATCAAGTACTTCGGGATACTCCTCGGGGAGCGAATTCACATAGCCGTAGGGGCTGCGGGCGAAGTGGGGATTGTAATTGGGACGCTCGAACCGGTAAGTAACCCTGTATATATTGTCCGCGTTTTCGTGGTACCTATCGTAGCTTAATTCATCTATTACCCACAGCATAATCAGCGCGCAGCAGGCCATCCCCACGGCGAGGCCGGCAATGTTTATAAAAGAATAGCCTTTGTTGCGAAGTATATTCCTGACTGATACTTTCAGGTAGTTCCCAAACAATTATGACCCCTGGTTTTATTCATATTTTAAAGATTTAACCGGGTTGGCCAGGGCCGCCTTGACCGATTGAAAGCTGATGGTCAGGATGGCAACGGCCAGAGCGATCAAGCCGGCGAAAATAAATATGGAAAAATCCAGGTTGATTCTATAGGCGAAATTCTGCAGCCATCTGTTCAGAGCGTAGAAAGAGATGGGCCAGGCAATGACGAAGGCGACCGCGATTAAAACCAGGAACTCTTTGGAAAGCAGCCGCAGGATATTGGGAACCGTGGCGCCCAGCACCTTCCTGATCCCGATCTCCTTGGTGCGTTGTTCCGCGGCGTAGGACGACATTCCGAACAAGCCCATGCACCCGATTAAAATGGCCAGGATGCTGAAATAAAGTGCCAGTTTTCCCATTCTCTCCTCGGCCCGGTACATCTCATCGAACTCGTCATCCACAAAGAAGAAATTCAAAGGTTGTTCCGGAGATATTTCACCCCATCTTTTTTCTATCTGATCGACGGTACCGGTTATATCGACCGTGGAAAGCCTGAGAATCGCCAGGTTCAAATCTTCATTGCCGTTTATAATAAAAACGGGCCCGATCTCCCGGTGGAGCGTCTCAAGATGGAAATCTTTTACCACGCCTACTATTTTCCTCGACTCCCATTCTGATCTGTCGGTATCGGGATCGGGGATGGCAAATGTTTTTCCGATTGGATCTTCCCATCCCAGCAGCTTCACCGCGGCCTCGTTTATAATGGCGGCATCGCTGACGTCGGAAGTGATATCCGCCGAGAAATTCCTTCCCTGAGCTATTTCGATACCCAGGGCGGGTATGTAATTATGATCAGCATAAATATGATTCATTAATATTCCCTCGTCATCGGCATAACCTTCAGGAATAAAAACGCTGGCGCTGGTGCCCGATCCGGGCGATTGCGACCCGAAGGCGATTTTTTCAACTCCCGGTATCGACGATAATTTGTCTCTTATCAGATCGGAGGAGTTTTGAAGAGACTCGTCCAATTCCGACAGGACCATCA
>CBFCYP010000074.1:0-16031 GCA_965602185.1 uncultured bacterium | reverse complement strand
CCCAATCCATTTAACTCCAAAATCATAATAACCTACAAAAACCTGAAAGGAGGTGAGATCGGAATCTACAATATAAACGGGCAGAAAATAAGAACATTCAAAACCGCAGAAATCAAGGAGGGACAAATAGAATGGGACGCCCGAGATGCCCTGGGAAATAAAGTCTCATCGGGAATCTATTTCGCCAGAGCGGGGGGCGGAGATAATTACGCCGCCATAAAATTATTGTATTTGAAATAATGTTATAATGAAAACATTTCCGGGTCTAATACATTAGGCTTTTATTGTCATTCCTGCGAAAGCAGGAATCCATCAGGGCGGGCCAATATGGATGCCGGATCGAGTCCGGCATGACAGTGATTACGGCCGGATGAAACGACCACTTACAAAAAAAGATGTCATTGCGAGGCTCACGTCGAAGACGTGAGCCGTGGCAATCTCCAAAATATACCACGGAGGTATTTGATACAGATTGCTTCGTCCCGCAGGCGGGGCTCCCGACCTACCGCTGCGTGTCGCCACGCCGACGGCGTGGTTGCGACCGTATCCAGGCAGGTTCGCGGTCAGAATAAATTCTGACACGCTGTTTATATTCAAATTAGCAGCCTCGATTTTCCAGTCGAAATACTTAATCAACAAACCCATTGTTGTACCCTAATCAAATAAAATTTATATGAAGACTTAAAACAGGGGTTTGATTAATCAAACCTCTACGGCAAAGAACGTATTGCTAATTTATCCAGTTAATTTAAAATCGTCCGGATTCGCGGGCTTAACCATCAGCTGTTTTTCACGCTCCACCAGCACCTTACCCGGAGGGAATTTCCTGGGCTTGCGCACATATTTGACCTGCGTATACGCCACCGGCACCTTCGAGGAATTACGGGCTTTGGAATGATAAGCCGCCAGCGAAGCCGCCTCCAGAAGTGTCTGCCGGTCCGGTTTCGACGATTTATCCGGCAGCCTCAGAACCGTATGCGACCCCGCCGCCTGCCAGGCGTGAAACCAGTAATCATCTTTGGCGGCGATATGAAATGTCAGCTCGTCGTTATCTTTATTCGATTTGCCGATCAGGATCTCCCAGCCGCAAGAGACTCGGTAGGTTCGATAGGGCTTGCGTTTTTCGATAGGTTTTCTGGCGGCTTTTCCCGGTTTTCCGGCAATAAGGCCGATTTCAGTCATCCGCTCTTCAAGAAGATCGGGGGTATCCTGCGCCAACATTTTTATTTCATTCAGTTGCTCCAGATATCGCTCGGCTTCAGACAGTCTTTTTTCCAACGTTTCCTTAGACGCAGCCGCCTTTTTTGATTTTTTAAAATAATCTTTAGCGTTGGCGGCAGGGGTTTTGGCCGGATCGAGTTTTATGGTAATCTCATACGTAGAATCTTCGTCGAGGGAATCCAGGGATACTGAAGCGGAACCCCTGGTGATTTTATTAATATTGGCCAGGATCAGCTCTCCATAAGATTTATACAGATCCGCCTTTTCGGATTCGATCAACTCCTTTTTAATCTTCGCCATCTTTTTTTCAGTTTTGGCTGTTTCCGTATTAACCAGTTTCGCGAGCGTCTCCATCCGCTGTTTTTCATCTATGCTGCCCGCGACTTGGCTGTAATATCGTTCATACATCGACAGTGCCGATTCGATCTCTATGGCGGTCTCATCTTGCGTGAGTCTCGGTTTAACAAGGGAGTAGCCGATATACTCATCACCCCTTGTGATGATCCATGCTGGCCCCGGTTTCCGGGCCTGCAGGACGTATTCGGTTAAATCGTGCAGGAACTCATCAATATCGGCTTCCGGGCTTAACGAAAGATTCAATATATCTCTTTTGTTGAGTCCGTAAATCTCTTTGAAAGGGTCCAGATCCGCGTCGTGAATCTTTTCCAGTTGATCTTTATTAATATTTAAAATGGTCGGCTTTTTCAGCGGGCCGGGGAATTTATATCTTTTTCTTCTTTTTTTCCTCAAGGTCGACTTGATATTGAAATCCCGGTCGACAAAATAGGCGTCACCGATATTCGGCATCAGTTCTAAAATCAAAAGCGCGGTCAGCTTTTTGCCCAGTCTGTCTTTTTTCTCCAGCTCCACAGCCAGGATTCTGTCATCGTTGATTTGCCTGACATCGGCAAAATAATAACCGTCAATACCGGCCAGGGATTTTTCCGGGTTATCCGGTAACTCCCCGGAAATTCCCATATAAGCCGAGTTTTTGTCTGCGGAATAACGCAGAATTGATTTGAATTTGCGGAATTTAATATACAACTGCCGATCTGAAAACCCGGAAAAGGCCCCGTCAATTTCAAGGCCTGCAAGGGATTTCAGCTCCTCGCCCAGGCGGGCGGCATCCAGCACCGTCGGTTTCTGCAATTGCATCTTTATTAATTTACAAGCATATTTAAGTTGACAAAACATCTTTTTAATCTATTTTTGGGGCTTGATTTGAATTGATTAAAACGGAGTTTTGAAATGCCTCGAAGCATGACCGGGTTCGGACGCGCCGAAGTTGAATATCGCGGGAATAAGCTGACCGTGGAGATAAATACTTTAAACAGCCGCTTTCTTGAATACCAGACCCGAATTCCCAAATCGCTTACCCCGCTGGAAAACGATATAAAGAATCTGCTGAACTCCAGGTTCAAGCGCGGCAAGATAATTATCACCATCACCCAGGATCAGGAGCAGCCCGAGGATTCCATTATTCTGGATGAACAGAAAGCCGACGCCTACTTCAGGATATTCAATTTGCTTAAGGAAAAATACTCGTTAAAGCCGGATCTATCCTTGCAGGATTTCGCGGCTTTGCCCGATCTCGTCAAGATCGAAAAAGAGGAAGATGACCTCAAAGAGATATGGGACAACCTGCAGCCCGTGATCCTGGAAGCGGCGGAAGCGGTCAACAAGATGAGGATCGCGGAAGCAGAGAATCTCGCCAGGGACATGGTGGATCGTTTGAAAAGCATCGAGAAGTATACCGACGAAGTCGAGAAATTATCCGGCGAAAACGTGAAGGAATATCGCGAGAAACTGAAAGCGAAGGTCGCGGAAATTATAGGCGATTCTCCGATTGATGAAAATCGGCTCGCCATGGAGATAGCCCTTTTCGCAGAAAAATCGGATATTACCGAAGAGTGCATAAGGCTGCGGTCTCATGCGGAGCAGTTTGCGGGCAGTTTGAAAGAGAGCGGTCCGGTGGGTAAAAGGCTCAATTTTATTTTGCAGGAGTTGAACCGCGAGGCCAATACCGCGGGATCGAAATCCGCGAGCTACCCCATCTCCCGCAGGGTAATATCTATCAAGGAAGAGGTCGAACGCCTCCGGGAGCAAATACAGAATATAGAATAGCTGAAACTTTAATTCAACTTATGCGTTATCCACTTAAATAATGAGTTCTCGAAAAAAATATCCGGGCTTGATTGTCGTTATCTCCTCGCCCTCCGGAACGGGCAAAACGTCAATTTGTCATAAGCTTATAAAAAAACATCAGGATTTCACCTTCTCCGTTTCGGCCACCACGCGTCCGCCCAGAAAAAATGAGAAAAATGGCGTCGATTACTATTTTTTGACTGACGGGGAATTCAGCCGCCTTTTGAAAAAAAATGAGTTTGCGGAATGGGCCAACGTTTTCGGTTTTCGCTACGGGACCCTTAAAAGCGAAATGGTAAGGGCTTTGAAGGATGATAAGGTTTTACTCTGCGATGTCGATATCCAGGGCGGTATGTCAATCAAGAAGCGATTTAAAGACGCGGTCTCTATTTTTATAATTCCTCCCTCTTTAACCGAACTTAAAAAAAGGTTGTTTAAAAGAAGGACGGAATCCTCCCGGCAAAAAAAGCTCCGGCTGGATACGGCTTTGAACGAACTCGAATATTGGAGGCGTTACGATTATGTTGTTTTAAATGATAATCTTAAAGTGGCGGTAAATGATGTCGATATGATAATCGCGGCCGGCAGGAAGAAATCGGATCGCCTCAATAGCGGCAAGTATTGGCCCGGAGCCCAGGCTAAACTATTGGGTATTCAGGGAACATAAAAAGAATGTTGGTCGTTTCGTTTTTTAAACAGGAGAATCAATAAATGGAAGAAGTCGATAAGGAACAAATGAAATCCGGGGATAAGGCTGATAATATCGAAGAACTGAACGATTATAAAAAAGTTATTCTGGCGGCCAAACTTGCGAGAAAGATCAACAATACGAGAATAGTGGCCGGGGAACAGCTTGCTCCCGAAGAGATAAGCAAAATAGACCGGCGCAAGGTCACTACTGTAGCTCTGGAAGACCTGGGTAGCGGCAAGGTTCAAATTTCCCGTCAAAAAGAAGAACCGTCCGAAGAAACTTACGATTTGACTTAAACTGTTTGTTCTTATTGACGAAAACTATATTGATTGGCTCGATTTTTTAATAACGGAGTAGCATCTTGGCTAAAAGTCTCGTAATTGTCGAATCTCCCACAAAATCCAAAACCCTTCAGAAGTTTTTGGGAAAAGAATATAAGATCATGGCATCGGGAGGTCATGTTAAGGATTTGCCGGTGAAAAAGCTCGGGGTCGATATCGAAAATAGTTTTGAGCCCGAGTATGTTACGATTCGGGGTAAAGTTAAGGTATTGAAAGACTTAAAATCGGCAGCCAAATCCAGTTCCAGGGTCTTTCTGGCTCCCGATCCCGATCGTGAGGGAGAGGCGATCGCTTTTCATATCGCCGAGGAACTGGGAAATTCGAAAAAAACAATCCTCAGGGCTTCCTTTAACGAGATTACCAAAAACGCCGTGATCGATGCGATCGAAAATGCGGGTGAAATAGATTTAAATAAGGTCAACGCCCAGCAGGCAAGAAGGATTCTCGATCGGCTGGTAGGATACCAGATCAGCCCGATTCTCTGGAAAACGGTGTTGCGTGGTCTCTCCGCCGGGCGGGTTCAGTCGGTGGCTTTAAAGATAATCTGTGGCCGTGAAGATGAAATCGAGGGCTTTATACCCCAAGAGTACTGGACTTTTGAGGCCGATTTCAGCAACAGGAAGGGAGAGAGTCTGACGCTGAAGCTTTCGAAAATCGACGATGATAAAGTCGAGGTCGGCTCGGAAAAAGAAGCCAGGTTTATTGAAAAAGAGATAAAGAAAGAGTCCTATATTGTCAAAAGCCACGAAAAATCCAAATTAAGAAAATCACCTCCTCCTCCGTTTATTACCAGCAGTCTGCAGCAGGAAAGTTTTAACAAGCTCAGGCTCTCGAATAAAGCCACAATGATGCTGGCGCAGCAGCTCTATGAAGGAATTGAAATCGGTTCGGAGGGTCAGATAGGTTTAATAACTTACATGCGAACAGATTCGACCCGGATTTCCAATGAAGCCGCCGCCGCCGCCAAAAAAACCATAAACGGTCTTTTTGGAGACAGATACGTTTCATCCGGCGGCAGGGCCGTCTCAAAAACAAAAAAGATCCAGGATGCGCATGAGGCCGTCAGGCCGACAGCGCCCGATCTTTTGCCCGACCATATTAAGAAATACCTTTCCCGAGATCAATATCGTTTATACGACCTGATCTGGCGCAGGTTCATGGCCTCACAGATGGCACATGCCGAATTCGATGTTGACAACATCGAGATCGAGGGCGGTAGGTTTTTATTTAAAGGATCCAAACAGAAGATGAAATTCGACGGATTTATGCGTGTCTATAACGGAAACAACGATAACGAAAAAAACGGATTTCCGCCTTTGAAAAAAGGGGATGCTCTGAAAATGGATCAAATCTGTTCGGAACAACATTTCACCGAACCGCCCCCCAGATACAATGCAGGTAGTCTGGTTAAGGAGTTGGAGCAAAAGGGGATAGGAAGACCGTCAACTTACGCCCAGATAATCTCGGTACTTTTGGACAGGAAATATATCTCATCCGATAAGAGGAGATTCCAGCCCTCGGATCTGGGAAGAACCGTAAATAAGATCCTGATTGAGTATTTTACCGATATATTTTCCGAAGCGTTCACGGCCAGAATGGAAGAAGATCTGGATAAAATCGAAGACGGCTCCTATGACTGGACCGACGTACTTCAGGATTTTTACAAACCGTTCAAAGCCGATCTGGATAAGGCGGAAGCGTCGAAAGAGAGCATCAAGAAATCGGCTATCGAGGAAACGGGGGAGGTTTGCGAAAAATGCGGCAAATCGATGATTATCAAGTATGGAAGAAACGGAAAATTCATCGCTTGCTCGGGGTATCCTGAATGTAAAAACACCAAATCTCTTCAGGGAGATGAAAAAATAGAAATTGACGATAAATGTCCGACCTGCGGCGGTCCCATGGAGGTAAGACGCAGCCGTTTCGGCCGATTTATTGCCTGCGCCAATTATCCGGAATGCAAAACCACCAAAAACTTCCCGACCGGAGTCAAATGTCCCGAAAAGGGCTGTCCCGGGGAACTGGTGGAGAGATCCACCCGTCGCGGAAAGATATTTTTCTCATGCTCGGAATATCCGGCTTGTGAGCATTCTACCTGGTATAAACCGGTAAATACTAAATGCGAATCCTGCGGATTTCCCTATATGGCGGAAAAATCAACCAAAGCCAGGGGCGACCATCTGGCCTGTCCGAAATGCAAGGCCTACAGGGATATCGAAGTTAAGGAATCTGTCAACAGCGAATAAACCTCCGATTCCATCTTGATTTAAGAACAATAACCGATTATAATCCAAAAGAATATGGTAAACTGGGATAAGATCTTATCCGGATTTTCGGGACATCTGGAATGCGTTGAGGGGCTGTCGAAGAATACACTGATAGCGTATCTTGGCGATTGCAGGGGATTTGCAAAATTTATTCTTGATAAGTACCCGGAATCTTACGACAATATTCAAATCTCGACCGGAGAGGCCAGAGCGTTTTTAATTTCTTTAAAAAGAAACGGTTTGAAACAGGTATCTATCGGGAGAAAACTCGATTCTCTAAAGAGATTTGGCGATTATCTGTTGGAAATCGGACGTTGGAAAAACAATCCCTTCCGGGAGCTGCCATATCCCAGGAAAGAGCATTATCGCGCCGAATACCTATCTCCCGAAGAGGCCCAGGGTCTTCTATCATTTGAGTTCAAGGACGATTTTTCCGGCGCCAGGGATCGAGCCATGCTGGATCTTTTTTACGGGAGCGGTATACGTCTTTCGGAACTTGTCGGAATTGACCTGAAAGATATTCGCTTTGACGAGCGGATTATCAGGATTTTTGGCAAAGGGGGTAAATATCGGATTGTGCCTCTGGGGAAAAAGACGGCTGATATTCTAAAAGACTATCTGGATCGACGGAAAACCAGGATCGTCTCGGAAAACGTATCCGCGGAGGCCGGCTCCGCGGTGTTTCTCAATGCGAGGGGAAAACGAATTACTCCCAGAAGCGTTGCCAGGATTGTAAAGGGCTATTTATTGCGATCCTCCGAGCAGCAAAGACTTTCCACCCACAGCCTGCGTCATTCCTTTGCTACCCATCTTCTGGAAGCCGGCGCCAACCTTCGGGCCGTGCAGCAGATGCTCGGTCATTCCAGCTTAAAAACAACTCAAAAATATGCGCATACAACCACGGGAAGACTTATTTCTATTTATAAAAGAGCGCATCCCAGATGGGAGAAGAAATGAATCATAACGATTATAGGAGCACCACAGTTATTGCCATCGTTGATAAAAAAGGCGCCGCCATGGGGGGGGACGGTCAGGTGAGCCTTGGCGATACGATCATGAAAGCGAAGGCCTCCAAGATCAGGAAGCTATATGACGGTAAAGTTCTGGCGGGATTCGCCGGCGCGTCGGCGGATGCTTTGACGCTGTTCGAAAAATTCGAGGCCAAGATAGAGGAGTTTTCCGGGAGTCTCCCGCGTGCGGCGGTGGAACTGGCCAAAGAATGGCGAACCGATAAATACCTCCGCCGCCTGGAAGCGGTTTTGGCGGTAATAGACAAGAAGAAAGCCTTGATGATTTCGGGCAACGGCGATGTTATCGAGCCGGACGACGGCATAATCGCCATAGGATCGGGAGGACCTTATGCGCTGGCCGCGGCCAGGGCGTTGAAATCCGAATCGAAATTACCGGCGGAGGAGATTGTAAGAAAATCTCTTCTTATAGCGGCTTCCATATGCGTATATACGAACAGCAATATTAATGTGGAGACCTTATGAACGAAGAAATATTGAAAGAACTCGAATCCCTTACCCCCAAACAGATTGTCGCAGAGCTCGATAAATATATAATAGGCCAGGACGAGGCCAAGAAGATGGTCGCTATTGCCATGAGAAACCGCTGGAGGCGGCAGATGGTAGAGGGTGAGCTCCGGGAAGAAATCATGCCCAATAATATCATTATGATAGGCCCTACGGGGGTGGGAAAAACCGAGATTGCCCGGCGGCTGGCGAACCTTACAAATGCTCCGTTTATCAAGGTGGAAGCTTCGAAGTTTACAGAAATCGGTTACGTGGGACGTGACGTGGAATCCATGGTGCGCGATTTGACGGATCTTTCAGTCAGCATGGTGAAGAAGGAAAGGCAGGAAAAAATCGCTGAAAAAGCGCGGAAGGTTGCCGAGGAACGGTTGTTAGATCTTTTGTTACCCTCATCCGCAAAGAAAAAACTGTCGCACTTGCCGGAGAACGATGAATCGTTGGACAAAAGTCTGCTTGCCAGAAAAAAACTCCATAAACAATTGCTTGAAGGAAGGCTCGATAAGCGATTTGTAGATATAGACGTAACCTCTCATAGATTCCCCGTTGTCGAAATATTTTCCCCCATGGGCATGGAAGAGCTGGGAGTTAATATGCAGGATATGTTTTCGGGAATGATGCCATCAAAAACCAAGAAGAGAAGAGTTACCGTACCCGAAGCTCTCGATGTTATAGAAGCCGAAGAGGCCAATAAGCTGATAGATATGGAAGAGGTTATAGGGGAAGCGGTAAAACGGGTGGAGAACTCCGGGATGATTTTTGTGGATGAGATCGATAAAATTGCCGGCGAAAAGTCCAAGACCGGACCGGACGTTTCCCGCGAAGGAGTGCAGAGGGATATCCTGCCCATAGTCGAGGGAACCAATGTGATGACCAAATACGGGCTGGTGAAAACAGATCATATACTGTTTTTGGCCGCGGGAGCGTTTCATATTTCCAAGCCATCAGACCTGATACCCGAGCTCCAGGGGCGATTTCCCATCAGAGTTGAATTGAACGCTCTCAAGGATACCGATTTCATCAGAATTCTGACCGAACCCGAAAATGCGTTAATAAAACAATATGCCGCCCTGATGAAAACCGAGGGAATAGACCTGTTTTTTGAGAAATCGGGAGTCGAGGAGATAGCCAAAATCGCCTTTGAAGTCAACTCGAAAACGGAGAATATCGGGGCCAGACGATTACAGACCGTAATGACCAAACTTCTGGAGAATATTCTTTATGAGGCTCCAGACTTTCCAAAAAAGAAATTAAGAATTAACAAGAAGTTCGTACGTGAAATTCTTGACGGGATTGTCAAGGATAAGGATCTGTCGAGGTATATTTTGTGATGACCTGCCTGGGATAAAGAGCGCTGGTGGAATCCGATCCATGAATATAGTCGAATTAAAAAATCTGTTATCATTCGAATATGATCGACGGGCCATAATTTATGCCAGCATCCTGATTATAATTATCAGCGCCATTTTTACTGCGTTAATGGGTTTTAAAGCATTAATCGTGCTGGCGGCGCTTGCCTTGATATGGGCGGCTCTTAAGTCCCGAATGAATTTAGTATGGGTTTATTTATCGATGCAGCCGCTCTTATTTATGTTTTCATATACTCTGGCCAATATATCCGGATATCTTCTCGCTTTTATCCTTATCACGGGCTGGCTGGCAGGAAAAATGCTATATGGTTTTGACGGTGCGGAATTTTCGAAGCCACTTATTATCATCATGTTTGTGTTTTTATTCCTGGCAACGGCTTCAATCCTTCCGAACGGAATAAACAGGATTGAATTGTATGTATATATTAGGATTTTAATTTTATTTTCCTTTACGATAGTATTTTACGATATTTTTAAACCGAAGCACGTATACATATTGTTTGTAGCGATGTCTATCCCATTAATAATAAACTGTTTTATTATGATAAATATTTTCTTGAGTCAACGCACCCTTGTTGATTTTTTAATGCTATACAGGTTGAAGGTAGGAGGCTTATTCCCTCACCCTAATCTGGCAGGATATTTTATTCTGGTGGGATCTCCTTTTTGGATTGCAATGTTTCTATGGCAGAGAAGCAGAACCATCAAGATAATTTCGCTTCTTATATCTCTTTTATTACTTGTATCATTAATTTTGACGAACGCAAGGGCATCAATTTTCGGATTTATGGCATCGCTGTTCTTTTTAGCTCTATGGAAGAAAAAGGCGAAGTTATATTTCGGGGCGGTTGCGTCGGCCATTATGGCCTTATTTTTAATTCCCGAACTCAGGGATTTAATATTCATTGCCGCGCGAGTGGATCGAGGGACCACAGCCAGAGATGTAATTTGGTTGAATACCATAAAAATTATAAAAGATAATATATTTTTCGGAGTCGGAATCGGGAATTATATGAAAAGCTATGATCCTTTTTTGGTCCTCGCCTGGGAAGAAGGATTCATTAAGGGAATTCAACACGCTCATAACTTTATCCTATTTAAAACCGTAGAACTGGGTGCATTGGGATTTTTCTGGGCACTCGCTCTATATATTTTGCCGATCAAATATGGAATTAGGATATTACGTAAGGTAAGGTCCGATAATGATAAAGCTGTGATTTATGGGCTGCTTGCAACTTTAATGGGAATATATGCATATACGTTATTTGAGGCCGGGCATATAATACTGCACGCTCGATTTTATGCGGACGTTTTATTTTGGATCTTATTCGCTGTTATATTAAAAACGGAAACATGCCTTATTGATAAAAACGAAACAATATTTGGTATATGTCATAAGAGGAAAAATAAATGAAAAGAGATTTTTTGGCGATCACGGATTTCAGCGAATCCGAGATCAGGGAAACTTTGAAACTCGCGGGGGACCTTAAGAAGAAAAAGGGGCAGATACTGGATGTTTTAAAAGGTAAAACAGTCGCCTGCATTTTTCACGAGCCTTCATTGAGAACCAGGGTGTCTTTTGAAGTTGGTATCCATGAACTGGGCGGTTATTCTCTTTATATAACCGACGAGGAGATCAAGCTCGGAGTCAGGGAATCGATTCACGACGTTGCCAAAGTGCTTTCCCGTTATGTTGCCATGATCGAGATCAGGACCATTTCTCATGACGGCGTGCTCGAACTTGCCCGCCATTCCACGGTCCCCGTAATAAACGGATTGACCGGCCTTTTACATCCCTGCCAGATCATGGGCGATATGCAAACCATAATCGAGCACAAGGGTAAAATCGATAATATGAAGGTCGCCTATCTTGGTGACGGCAACAATGTCGCCAATTCCTGGTTGAAGGCGGCGGTCCGCATACCGTTGGATTTAAGGATAGGCACCCGCAAAGAGACCCTGCCGGATGAGGGAATCGTTCGGGAGGCGAAAAGCGCCGGGCGGTCGAAAATTACAATTACCCAGGATCCCAAAGAGGCGGTTCGCGGGGCCGATGTCATTTATACCGACGTGTGGGCCTCCATGGGACAGAAGGACATGGCCGATTCCCAGGCCGATCTTCTGAAAGATTTTCAGGTCAATTCCATGCTTTTGGCAGCCGCAGATAAGGATTGTATTGTGATGCACTGCCTGCCTGCCGAAAGAGGACGGGAGATCACTGACGAGGTGATGGACGGCGAGCATTCCGTGGTATTCGACCAGGCTGAGAACCGGCTGCATATTCAAAAGGCGATAATGGTAAAACTGGCCAGCTGGACGTAACTTTAAAAAATATAGATCTATAAAACTGATTGCGGCCAGCTTCAGATCTTTATTCCTGGTAGATAAAATTATAAATAAAATAGGTTGATTTTAATCGTTTTAATGTTATTTTAGCCCGCAGTTTTGGAATTTTTTTCGGAGGATGGTAATGCCGAAAGTTGTAGATAACGTTCAGATAGGGCCCCAGAATTGGAAGATGCGGGTTGAAGTCCCCAAACTGGTAAAAAAAGCTAAACCCGGCCAATTCGTCATAATAAGAGTCAATGAACAGGGCGAGCGTATCCCCATGTCAATCGCGGGCCTTGACCATGAAAGCAACCTGCTCACCATCATTTATCAGGTGGTTGGCAAAACTTCGGCGTTGATGACCACCATCCCGGCCAATGGCGAAATACTCGATTGTGTGGGTCCGCTGGGATTGCCAACCCATGTCGACAACTGGGGAACGGCGGTTCTTGTAGGCGGAGGTATCGGTATTGCTCCCATATATCCTATAGCGCAGGAATGGAAGAAAGCCGGTAATAAGCTGATCACCATAATCGGCGCGCGTTCAAAAAATATCCTTTTTTATGAAGAAGAGCACCAAGCGGTCGCGGATGAGCTTCATGTCTGTACCGATGACGGTTCGTATGGTCATCACGGTTTTGTTTCGGACGTGCTCAAAAACATTCTCGATTCCGGAGAGAAAGTCGGAATGATAATGGCCATCGGGCCGGTTCCCATGATGAGGGTCGTGACAAATCTGACCAGACCCTATGAAGTCCCCACCTGGGTATCGTTGAATCCCCTTATGGTGGACGGCACCGGAATGTGCGGCGGATGTCGTGTCGCTATCGGAGACACCACCAAGTTCGCCTGCGTGGACGGTCCCGATTTCGACGGTCACCTGGTGGACTTCGATCTGTTGACCAAAAGGCTGAGCGCTTACAAGGAACAGGAGAAAACCGCCTTTCACAGGTTTCTGGAATCGCCCGGGTGTAAGTTATCGGAGTCCGTCAAATCGTTAAAAATTTAGGTAATTATCATATAGTCGCGAGTTCGTTTTTTTCAGGAGAATAAATTGAGTATCGAGAAGCTATCAAAAAAGGAGCGGATGCAGATACCGCGGGTTGTCATGCCCGAGCAGGATCCCGCTGAACGTATAAAGAATTTTAACGAGGTCCCCCGCGGCCTCACGCCCGAGATGGCGGTTAAGGAAGCCACGAGGTGCATCGAATGTAATAAAATGCCTTGCGTCGACGGATGCCCGGTGGAGGTGGATATCCCCGGTTTTATCGCTTTAGTTGTGGAAGGCGAGTTCGCGGCGGCGGCGAGAAAGATAAAGGAAACTAACTCATTACCCGCTATCTGCGGCCGCGTGTGCCCTCAGGAAGAACAGTGCGAGATTGTATGCATTTTGGGGAAAAAGGGTAAACCTGTAGCAATCGGGTATCTCGAGAGATTTGTCGCTGACTACGAGCGGGAAAATAATCTGGTGGAATTGCCGGAACTGGCCCCATCGACCGGATGCAAGGTTGCCGTTGTCGGCGCCGGACCGGCCGGATTAACGGTCACGGGCGATCTTTTAAGGCTTGGACACAAAGTGACCATATTCGAAGCCCTTCATAAACCGGGTGGAGTACTTGTGTATGGTATTCCGGAATTTAGATTGCCTAAATCCATCGTTCAGGCCGAATGCGATTTCCTCGCCGATATGGGAGCGGAGTTTAAAAATTCCACCGTTATAGGCAAGACTGACACCATCGACGAGCTTTTCGAGATGGGCTATGACGCCATCTTCATCGGCACCGGCGCCGGCCTGCCCAACTTCATGGGAATACCCGGCGAAAACCTGATCGGCATCTATTCGTCAAACGAGTACTTGACTAGATCCAACCTGATGCGCGCGTTCGAATTCCCGACCTACGATACGCCTATTATTCACGGCAAAAACGTGGCGGTACTGGGCGGGGGAAACACCGCTATGGATTCGGTTAGAACTGCCCTGCGTCTCGGCGCCGATAACGCCTATATCGCTTATAGACGTTCGGAGGTGGAAATGCCGGCCAGGATCGAGGAGATCCATCACGCCAAGCAGGAAGGCGTGCAGTTTCATCTCTTGACCACTCCTATCAAGTTTAATGGCGATGAATCGGGCAAAGTTATCTCGATGGAATGCCTCCGTATGGAACTCGGGGAGCCCGACGATTCCGGACGCAGACGTCCCGTACCCATTGAGGGCTCAAACTTCGTCCTCGAAGTCGATCTGGTGGTAGTGGCCATTGGTAACTCCTCTAATCCGTTGATTCCTCGAACAACGCCAGGTCTCGAGACCAACCGCTGGGGGAATATAATCGTAAACGAGGAAACCATGCAAACCTCGCGTGAGGGCGTTTACGCCGGAGGCGACATAGTGACCGGCGGCGCCACGGTTATCCTCGCCGCGGGGGCAGGGAAGATGGCCGCCCGGGCGATGCATAAATACATGATGGATAAAAAGGGCAACGGCTCCAAGTAGAATTTAAATTAGATTTTAATTATAAAAGGGCGGATTTCGGTCCGCCCTTTGTTATTATGTAATAAGAATTTTAAATATCCCTCAGGATGGAGTTTTACGACATCCTGAGGGGGTAGCCAAAGCGCCGGCTTATTACAAATCCATGGGTATATGTCAGTACGCTACCATGCCATTGCGTCAGGATGTCATTTAATTCCATCCTGACGCAACATTTAATATTTTTTAATTAAATTTATTGGTACAAAAATTGATTTAAAAAAGCGGGATTTGAGAAAATCCGACTGGCTCCTTTGCAGTTGACTAACAGTTTCTGTTCCTATAATATGAGCGGGTATGAAGATAGCATACTTCAAAAATACCGCCGTTCAAGCATTGATTGTGCTAATTTATTGCGGTGCGGAAAGATAGGGAACGACAGACAACATGCCGAAACTTTCGATAGCCGTCTTCGCTTCCGGAGGGGGCACCAATCTCCAATCGCTTATAGACGCGTCGATGAAGGGCGCGTTTGATGGAACAATAACGGCCGTAATATCCAACAACTCCGGGGTGTTCGCCCTGGAAAGAGCCAGAAAAGCTAATATCGCCGCCTATCATATCAGCGGCAAGAAATTCCCCGAGAGAAATCTGTTTGTCAGCGAAATTCTGAAAGCACTGGAAAAGCACAATATCAATTTAATTATCCTCGCCGGATATATGAAACTCCTGCCGCTTGAAGTTGTTAGAAAATATAGAAACAGAATATTGAACATTCACCCCGCGCTGCTGCCGAAATATGGCGGTAAGGGTATGTATGGCATGAACGTGCATAAGGCGGTAATTGAATCCGGGGATAAGATCTCCGGCGCCACGGTTCATTTTGTCGATGAGATATTCGATCACGGGGTAATACTGATTCAGAGAACCGTCCCCGTATTGCCCGACGACGATCCAGAGACTCTGGCCGCGAGGGTCTTAAAGATCGAGCATAAGATCCTTCCCGCGGCTGTGAGTATGTTTGTATGATTCATAGAGTTTTCCTATCGATTATCCTGCTTTATACCTTTGCCTGGGCGAATGATTTTCCACGCGAAGAAAATCTCAAACCGTTTGAAGGCAAAATCATTAAAAGTATCAATATAGAAAGAAAAAATGTTTTCGCAAACGGCGAGGACGATCTCCCGTTTTATTACCGCTGGGCGAACAGCCTGCATATAAGAACACGCAAAAGCGTAATAGAGGGCGAGCTTTTATTCGAGGTCGGCGAACCGCTGGTAATCGAAAAGGTCGTGGAGAGCGCCCGCAATATCAGGCTCAGGAAATTTATAGGCGAGGTGATCATTACCGGCTCTCCCGGCAGCGATGACGGCGTCGATATAACCGTTACCACCCATGATAACTGGACCACAAAGGTGGCGGTTTTCCTTGAGACGGCCGGCGATAACTACGAATACGGGGCCTCGGTGGCTGAGGATAACCTGCTCGGCTACGGTCGAATAATCCAGTTGACGGGAATAATATCGGACGATGATGACGGCTATACGGTTTTCTTCAACGACGATAGGGTCGGACGAACCCGGTGGTCGGGGAGTTTTCTTTATTCCAGGTTTACGCTTAGCAATACGGTTCTGTTTTCCGCTATCAGGCCGCAATACTCGCTTGACGT
>CBFCYP010000073.1:0-16088 GCA_965602185.1 uncultured bacterium | reverse complement strand
TATGCAGAGACGGATTAATAGTAGAGAAGGGCCAGAAGATCGGCGATATCGATCCGCGCGGCAAAAAGGAGCTTTGTTATAAGATATCGGATAAAGCCCAAGCTATTGCAGATGGTGTCATAAAAGCCCTGGAACAATATTCAAAATCGAAAGTGTATTTATAAATTATGGATAATACCTCAAATGAATACAGGTCTGCCATATTAATCGCCAGCGACAGGGCTTATGAAGGAATAAGAGAAGACCAGACCGGGCCGATTCTGGAAAACCGTTTAATAGAACTGGAATATGAAGTCGTTTTTCGGGAAATTTTACCTGATGATGAAAATAAAATAAGCAGTGTTTTAAAAAACTGGGTCGAAACGGGGAAAGTTGATCTTATTATAACATCAGGAGGAACCGGCATTGCGCCGACAGATGTTACACCTGAGGCGACTTTGAAGGTTATTGAAAAACGGGTTCCCGGAATAGAGGAGGCGATGAGGCGGGGGTCGGCAAAGTTGACGCCAAACGCTATGCTATCGAGGTCGGTTGCGGGCGTTGCCGGCAAAAGCTTGATAATCAATCTGCCCGGCAAGCCGGAAGGAGCGCTGGAGAATCTAAACATTGTTGTTCCGGCGCTGAGACATGCATTGGACTTGATCAAGGGAAAGACACCTGATTTATGATACTTAAGGATATATACGGGCGTTCGATTTCATATCTCAGGGTTTCGCTGACTGAAAAATGTAACTTGAAATGCGGTTATTGCTATGGCGGATCCCGAAACGGTGGTGATCTCAAGCCACGGCTATCCGACGATGCTCTTTTTAAACTGATAAAAGCGTTTTCATTTATGGGTATTGATAAGATCAGATACACGGGCGGCGAGCCGTTGCTTCGTGAAAATGTTGAAGATATAGTAAAAGAAACGTCAAAAATTGATTCGGTAAAGATTATAGGCCTGACCACCAACGGCACCTTGCTGGGCCCGCAACTGGATTCGTTGGTCAGAGCGGGACTCAACAGATTGAATATCAGTCTCGATTCTCTGGATAGAAAAACGTATGCCGGAATTACCGGTAAAGATTGTCTCGAATCCGTCCTGAATGCCGTCGATCTCGCGTTGCAATATGATGTTTTCGGCCATATCAAGATTAACATAGTGGTAATGCGCGGTATCAATGACGGGGAGGCCCCGAAATTTGCGGAATGGGCCCTGGGGAAAAAGATCGATTTGAGATTCATTGAGTTTATGCCCGCCTATAAATCCGGCTGGGGAGAAGAATTATTTGTAGGAGAGGATGAGATTAGAAAGCGAATCGGGCTTAAATTGGAGCCGCTATCGATTAACGAATCCAACTCCGGCCCGGCCAAAAGTTTCAGATATGAAGATTATCCCGGGCGAATCAGTTTTATCTCGGCCGTCAGCCGGGGATTTTGTGAAAGCTGCAACCGCCTGAGGTTAACTTCAAAGGGCGGTCTGGTGGGATGCCTGTTTGACAGTAAGTCGGTGAATCTGGGCGCTGTAGCTGAAAACAGCGATTCGATCGAGAAAATCGGCTCCGTTTTGAAAAAAATATTCGAGGAACAACTCTATCGAAAATCGCCTGACACGAAAATTACCAACGGATGCAAACCTGCCATGCGGGAAATCGGCGGATGAAAAAAAAGAAATTAAGCCACGTAGACGGCAAAGGGCGAGCCCGCATGGTTGATATCGGAGGCAAAGCCGAAACCGATAGGAGAGCAGTTGCGGAGGCGAAAGTATTCTTATCCTCGGAGCTACTTTCCGGAATAAAAGAAAATAATCTTGCCAAAGGCGATGTTCTTTCCGCCGCTCGCATAGCCGGAATCCAGGCCGCCAAAAAAACAGCCGATTTGATCCCTCTATGCCATCCACTTCCGTTGGCATACGTATCCGTGGAGTTTGAGCTGGTGGACCAGCCGCCGTCGGTCATTATCAGATCGGAAGCCGGAACGCATTATAAAACCGGCGTCGAGATGGAGGCGCTAACAGCCGCGGCCGTCGCGGCCTTAACCATATACGATATGGGTAAAGCTGTAGACCGAGGTATAAAAATCGAATCGGTCGAGTTGCTTGAAAAATCCGGCGGTCGCAGCGGCGATTGGAAACGGGAAAATGATTAATTTGCAGATACTCACCATGAAATTCGGACTCTATTTTTAACAGAATGAAAAACGAAGTAACGGCTGAATCTCGCATTTATAAGATTTCGATTTCTTCATATAAAGGAGATAGGAAAGAAAACGTTCCCTCGGTTAAGGTTATCGCCGGCAAAGGGATCGAGGGCGACGCCCATTTTGGCAGCGAAAGGCCTATGAGCCTTTTACCGTATGAAAGCTTTTCCAAACTAGACAAAGGGCAGATTCAGATCGATCCCGGCGATTTCGCGGAAAACATTACCACCAGAGGCCTGAATTTTTCAAAACTCGCCATCGGGTCGAAAATCGCGCTTGGAGATACGGTCATTCTGGAAGTGATGCAGATCGGTAAGGAATGTCATAACGATTGCGTTATAAAACGGACGGTCGGCGATTGTATAATGCCCCGGGAAGGAGTTTTCGCGAGACCGCTTACAGGCGGGCTGTTGCGTGAAGGCGATCGCGTAAAAATAATCCAATCCCACAAAGATTAAGTGGATATTACCAACGAAAATCGTTTTATTGGCGGGCGATTGATGCGAAACCGGGGGTCCTGAAATACCGTGACCTGCTGGATTGATACAAGGGTGGTGTGAGGAAATGATAAAGATCCCGGAATGGATTGCTAAGTTAAAGCCATATATACCCGGCAAACCTATCGGCCAGCTGGCTAAAGAAAAATCCCTTAAAAGAATTGTCAAACTGGCCTCCAACGAAAATCCGCTGGGCCCCTCGCCCCAGGCGATGAAGGCGGTGATAGAGCATCTTACCGAGGCTCATCGCTATGTGGATCAGGCGGCCCCGGAATTGGTATCTAAAATATCAGCAAAGTTCGGGAAAAATCCCGATCAAATAATCTGCGGCCATGGCGTCGACGCCTTGCTGGGATACATTCTATGCGCCTTCACGCATGAAAATGACGAGATTCTAACATCAGAAGGCACTTTCATCGGGATCTATGTCAATACGTGGAAGCTTGGCCGGAAATTATCGTTGGTACCTTTGAAAAATTATACTTACGATCTGGAGGCCATACTTTCCTTGATATCGTCCGAAACAAAAGTGATATACCTGGCAAATCCCAACAATCCCACCGGCACGATATTTACAAAAAGCCAGTTTAAAAGTTTTATCGCCAGAGTGCCCGAGGATATCCTGGTCGTTCTTGATGAGGCTTACACGGAATTCGCGTCAGAAGAATCCGAATTTCCGAACGGACTCCATTACGATAATAATAATCTGATTGTTACCAGGACGTTATCGAAATCCTACGGTCTGGCCGGCCTACGGATTGGATTCGCCGCCGGGCCCAAAGAGATCATCAGGGAATTATATAAAGTGAAACTGCCCTTCGAACCGAATTACGCCGCCCAGAAAGCCGCGGTGGCCGCGTTGGATGATTATGAGTTTCTTAAACGTACATTGGAAGTTAATGAAAAATCCCTGAGTCGGATGAAGGCGAAATTCGATGAAATTGGCATAAAGTATGTGAAAACCTATGCCAATTTTTTACTTTTGCTTATGCCGTCCGAAAAGTTCGCCGAATCGTTTAACGAGGAATGCCTGAATTCGGGTTTAATCTTAAGACACGTTAAACCTTTTGGTATCCCGAACGGGATAAGAATAAATTCCTCAGTGGAAGACGAAACCGAATTCGCCCTTGAGGTTATTGAAAAAGCATATCTTAAATTGCTTCAGGGGAATCCAGTCCAATAATAATTTCCCCACATGCAATCTATTGTATATCAACAAGATAACTAAAGCATTCCATGTATAGGTTTTTTGAATATTAGATTCGATTTTGGCTTGTTTTTGGATATTTTTCGCGTATATTTATGTTATATATTTGGTTATGTTGAAGAAAAGAAAATTTTTAAGCGGAGTATCGTCATGTCGAAAAATTCAGTTGTAGCAATCATCGTGGTAGCTCTGTTTTATGTATCCGCAGACGCGCGAATAAGACATGTCCCGGGCGAATATCCGACCATTCAGGACGGTATCAACGATTGTTCGGGGGGAGATACTCTTCTGGTGGCTCCGGGCACGTATTACGAGAATATAAATTTCAATGGTCAATATCTGGTGTTGTCCTCATTCTTTATTACGACCGGGATCCAGGATTATATTGACTCTACCGTGATTGATGGCAGCGCGTCCGGTCATGTTGTGACATTCCAGACCGGCGAGGACAACCGGGCGGCTATTACCGGTTTTACCATCACCAATGGACATTCCGAGAACGGCGGAGGTGTCTATTGTGAAAATTCCAACCCGGTTATTTCGAACAATATAATTGTAGACAATACAACCTATACCGGATTCTGGCCCTACGGCCAGGGCGCCGGAATTTACTGTGATAATTCTGAGGCGACGATATTAAACAACCTGATAATCAATAATAGCGCCAGCGGTACCGACGGGGGCAGGGGAGGCGGTGTTTTCTGCGAAAATTCATCCCCGGATCTGATTAACAATACCTTTTTCGGCAACCAGGCCATGTGGTACGGCGGAGCGATTTTTTCCAATTCCTCCACTCCGAATATTATCAACTGCATCCTCTGGGGAAACAATGCGCCCGAAGGCGCCGAAATTCATTACGAAGGGAGTTCCGCTCCCCAGGTAACCTATAGCGATATTTACGCCGGATGGTCGGGAGAGGGCAACATTAACAGCAACCCGGAATTTCGCAACAGGAACCAGGGCGATTTCCATCTGAT
This sequence comes from uncultured bacterium, assembly GCA_965602185.1. Lineage (GTDB taxonomy): Bacteria > Zixibacteria > MSB-5A5 > UBA10806 > UBA10806. The sequence continues at coordinate 11,226 of CBFCYP010000073.1, read as the reverse complement.
GTCCACCCAATACGGTTACCCCTATGACTCGCCGTGTATCGACGCCGGCGCGCCCTACATTAGGGATATAGCGCTGGACAGCCTGTGGGGATTGGGAACGATCTCAGGCGACATGGGCGCCTACGGTGGCGGTGACTTCGAGCTCTCGTCAACCGAAGATGAAATCCCGGAAAAGCCGAGTCAGATCGCTCTGGTGAGAAATTACCCCAATCCTTTCAACTCCCGGACTGTTATAGGATTTTATCTGTCCGAGGGTAGCGCTGTTTCCGTCGATATATTCGATATCCTGGGCCGCAGAATAGATTCAGTTCAGAAATCATATTATGATGAGGGATACCACAGAATTCCCTGGAACGGAGAGGGATTTTCCGCCGGTATATATCTTTATTCTGTTAAAGGACCAACTTTTAATATTACTCGCAAGATGCAGCTTTTGAAATAAAGCTCATTTTTTCACTTTTAATAATTATGTTGATAAAATAAGTATCGCCACTCCGGCTATTGCTATCAAAGTACCCACAACAGTCTGGACGGTGATCTTCTCTTTAAACATCCAGTATGAAATCGGTATTAGAATTATAGGAGTGGTCGACATCAGGGTGGACGCGATTCCGATTCTGGCGTATTTAATCGCTATCAATGAAAGCCAGACACCCACAAACGGGCCGAAAAATGATCCCGCCAGGAGAGCGTATAACGCTTTTTTATTCTTGAGGCTGTTGACGGTAGCGGATATCTTTCCTCTAAAAAGTGTGATTAACCAGATCACTGCCAGGGCGCATAATATCCGGATGAGATTGCCGGAAAGCGTCGGGAAACCGCCCTCCAGACCTTTTTTGGAGAGAATCAGGCCGAAAGTCTGGCCCAAAGCCCCTCCGATTCCCAGAGCGATACCCAGAGCCAGTCTTTTTCCTTTTACCCAATTCGCGTCTTTGTTCTTGTCTTTTACCACCCAGCCGATTCCGGCCACCGTTAAGCAGATGGCGGATATTTCAAGAGTGTTAAGAATTTCTCCGAGCGCCAGCCAGGCGAAGAATGCGCTCATTATGGGCACCAGCGACATAAGAAGCATGGATATTCTGGCGCCTACAATTACAAACGCCTCGAACAGCATGGCATCGCCGATGGCAAATCCGACTATGCCGGAAATACCCAGCCAGAACCAATGTTCAAAACCGGCGTCAAGCGGCAAAAAACTTCCGAAGGTAAAGTAATGAGCGAGCGCCAGCATTACCGCCGCCAGGGCGAGGCGCAAGCGGTTCACATTAACAGATCCTATAATAGATCCACTAATTGTGAAAAAAGTCGATGTAAACGCCCAGCATAACGCCGTAAAAACCGCCGCTATTTCACCGTAAACTGGATCCAGTTAATCTCCCTTTTTAAGCTGTTACATTTTTCAGAGACGGAATATATATTAATCAGACATGAATGTCTTTCAAAAAAATAATCTTAATATTTTACTATACAACGTAAAAAAATCTCTCAATTGTTATATCTACTATTGCAATCAATATAAGAATTTATTATCATAATGGAGAGGAAGGGCAACCATGAGATTCATCTTTGGTTTTCTCGGGAGCGAGGAGGTACTGAATGGAAGACCTTATTTATCTGGATAACGCCGCTACAGCGTGGCCGAAACCGGATAGCGTTTATGAGTTCATGATAGAAAAATATCGAAGTTGCGGCGTGAATCCCGGAAGAAGCGGATTCGATAAGGCGATAGAGGCGGGCGATATCGTTGAAAACCTTCGCAAAAGACTGACATCGTTTTTCGGGGCCGACGAGGATGCTCCGGAAAGGTTGTGCTTTTCCTATAACGCCACCGACGCTTTAAACCTCATCATTCAGGGTATGCTTTCGGAAGGCGACCATGTGGTTACCACAAATCTCGAGCACAATTCCGTTATAAGACCGATTAATCATCTCGTAAGGGATAATAATATCGAAGTTACGTATGTTCCGTTTGGCAGCAACGGTTTCGTAGATCCCGATGAAATAAAAATGGCGATAAAACAAAGCACAAGACTGGTTATTATAAATCACGGCTCCAATGTACTGGGGACGGTTCAGCCGCTGGGTGAAATAGGGAAAATTTGTAAAGAGATGGGCGTAGCTTTCGCGGTGGATTCATCACAAACCGCCGGCGTCATCCCCCTGAATATGAAGGAGATGAATATCGATATATTGGCCTTTACGGGGCATAAGGCGCTTATGGGCTGTACCGGTATAGGGGGGATGTGTGTCCGGAAACATGTCGAAATAAGGCAGACCCGGAGCGGTGGTACCGGCGTAAAATCGGCTTATCCTTATCATCTCGAGGAATACCCTTACAGGATGGAATATGGCACCCCGAATGTTGTCGGTATTGCCGCCCTGCTTGCCGGGCAGGAATGGATTGCGGAACAGGGAATCGAGAACATTCATTCAAAAGAGATGAGCCGCGCTCATAAATTGGTTGAGGGATTCAGGGATATCGAAGGGGTTACCGTATACTGTTGCGACGATCTGAATAATCACCTGTCGACGGTAAGCATAAACGTCGAGGGGATGGATGCCGGTAATGTCGGTATCATGCTTGACGTGGATTTCAATATCGCCACCCGAACCGGGCTGCATTGCGCCCCGTTGGTTCATAAGCAGTTGGGGATTGCCGACGCTGGGGGAGCGGTAAGATTTTCTATCGGGCCGTTTAATACGGATAATCATATTCAGGTTGCCATTGAAGCGGTAACGGAAATAGCCGTAAGGGCAAAAGAGATTTCGGCAAGACTGATTCATAAGTAGTCGGCGCCCGAATTTTCCTCTTCAAATATAAAAATCGCCGAGTATAGCCTTAAATTTCATCCCATAATAAAGGGGTCTTTCGGCCCCATTAAAAATACGACAATACCATACAGCTATTGTGGAAGCTGACCCTTAAAACTCTTGATCAGCCAGAAATCCCTCGGATATAACCTTTGTATAGTTGCCTCGCCTTCAGCGCCATCGATATATTCTTCATAAGATTGAAACTGGCTTTCGGGGCCGATAATAAAGTAAATCGCTCCGGGAACATCTTTGCCATCGGGGCCGAGTCCGGGAAGGACTTCGCCGTAGGTTTCGAGCATAATTTTCTGGATTTTGTCGTAAAGTTCTTCATCCGATCTGAGATCCAGAACTGCCTGCCGGAATTTTGCGACGACTTCGGGAGCCAAGCCATCGGCAAGATCCGCGGCCATGGCCTCTCCGCGCGATTCATATCGTCCCCCCGCTCTGTTTTCGGAAAAAGCCTGCGCCACCGCATATTCGGCCAGGGAAGGATTATAGGGAGCGTTCTTCAATTCGTTTACTACGAATTGCATGGTCTGCGCCAGATCGGGGCATCTTTCGGCGTAATAAGTAAGTTTCCCGGTATTCTCATTGTGTCTCAAACCGTTGGAATAAGCCAGACCCGCGCCCCAGGTTTTCATGAACATGCTGTGTGCGCCCCCTCCACCGTATAAACGCGCGGAAAGAAATTTTAGCAGTTTATCGCGATTGGTATCAAAATAGCTGGCACAATCCAAGCTGTTGATATGAACGCCCAGGCGCGTGTTTTCGTTTATTAAACCGACATAAACCGGTTTCGATGATTCGCCGCTTCTCCTATTTAGACGTGAGACAACGACCTTCTCATCCGTAAATTTGTGATATTCTGTAGGATTATCATCCAGTCTTTTAACCAGGCCGTCTAATTTATCAATATAATCATCCTGGTCTTCGTTTCCGCTGATAAGGAAGCCGCGCACGTTATCCTGTTTGAAAATCAGGCTGGCCAGATACTTGATCTCGTTGAGGGCCTGACCGGGGCTCATCTTTAAATCCGCTGACATCTGTTTGCAGAGGTATTTCCAGTCTTCCGCGAGGCTGTTGTTGGGAATATCAGTTAGATGCATGTTTAAATCGTCCAGGGCGCTTATAACCAACTCCCTGGTTTCCGGGGATAATGTTCTTATTCCGCTTTTCAGCTTTTCAGTTCCGGAAATATCGGCGATATCGTCCTTTTCAGATGATGTTAAGTCAGATATAAGCTCAGCTAATCCGTCCCGGGTAGAGATTGTGGCGAAGCCGGCTACCAAACTCATGAATTCTGAGAACTCGTCAGTGATCTCCCCGGAACTGCCGTCTTTCAGCATCCATCTCAGCCTGTGCAGCGAATGGATTTTTGTTAAGAATGAGTTTGCCGAAAGAAGAAGATGATTATGCTGATTCAAATAAGCATTAGCGGGATCGTGTACCCATGCCTCCTCGGCTCTTTTCATTGTGTTTCGCAGCCCTTTGAGGGATAGATCTACGGCGTCGCGAATCCGGGGCAGGTTCTCCTCGCGCCAATCAGGAGAGAAGATTAGAGTGGACATCCAATCCATGGCTTTTATCGATTCGTTCTTATCGCTACCGGAGCCGCGCACAACAAGCTCCACACGTTGGGTTCGATTATTTACGCTGTAGTAAACATCGAGGCTTAAAATCTCCCTGCGTATCAGCTCGATCATTTCATCATATGGGATAGGCTTTCCGTCGATAATTACTCCCACATCGGTCATTAAGGTGGGGAGTGCGGATACGTAAACAAGAAGCGTTTCGGGGACTGCATACATATTGAAAGCAAGCCCCGCAGTAGCATTGGTCATGATTTCGAAGGTGGATACTACCAGTGGCCCGCCGCCGGGGAGTTTGTCAACCCTATAATTCAGGTTGTCATCCAGAGTTAACGGAGGATTTTCTAAAAAACCGGGCATGGGGATTTTGGCGGCTTCGTTTTCGATAACGGCGGTTTTAGCGTCGTATTCCTCTTTATATTTCCTCTTTATTTCATCTTTGTTTTCAATTCCGTATTTTACTTTGAGTGAAGATGTGAAATCGTCCAGACGTGTTTCCAGTTCCTTTTCCTGCGTTTTCGAGATTTCCGGATTCGGACGAGAGCCCACGCCGTATGGTTTGGTTTTCAATAAGCCCCATTTATCGATATAATCGGCCCAGAAGTTATTGCCTTTTGAAAGCATTTTTTCCGCGTTTTCAAGCTCTTCAACAAGCGCCAGGTTTTTTTCGAAGCCATTAGATTTTTGCAGGTGTTTTAAATGATAATACCATCTGGAACCGGTCCCTCTATAACCGAACCTCGGAGGAGTGTTTAAAAATTTCCTTATATTTCTGCGTTTCTGGATAACCTTGTTTTTCGCCCGTTCGTTAAATTCCAGAAGCTTATCGGAATTGTCCTCAAAAGCGGAGACCGCTATAAATTCGTCGATGATCAAGGTCCTGATAGAATCGATCATTTCGCTGTTCAGACAGGATGTTTTAACATTGTTGAAACCGATATATACGGAATGGCCGGGATAGGTATCGAACCAGGAGAAGACCGAGTTTGCGCCCAGGTCCATTATTCGCGTTTCCGAATCGATAAACTTTTTATACAGGTTTGACGTGGCACCCCCGGCGATATTATCCAATAACAATTCCAGCAGGTATTCTTCATTGGAATTCAGATCTCTTTCAGGCGGCCAGGCATATAACAACAGACCGGGTTCATTGGGATTCTGGTGGGGAAATTCCGCCAGTTCTACGGCGCCTGCTTTCGCCGATTTGGCCGGGGGTATCAGCTCTTCAGCCTTTGTCGGATCATGGCCCGCTTTGGCATCCGGTTCGACCCTTTTTAAAATATCCGATACGCGTCCCAGATATTCGTCAAGTTTTACGTTATCGTCGATCACCGCGATCATTCCCATGTTGTTCAGATGATAATTCTTATCTATAAAAGTCCACATATCATCGGGGGTCATTGTCCTTATGGCCGGGGGATAGCCGCCGGATGAATTGGAAAGGAAATGATCAGGACCGAAGAGAAGGAGATCCAGTTTCCGTCCCATATTAGACCACGGCCGTTCGAAGCTGGTAACCATCTCGCTGTAAACCGTTCCTTTTTCCTCGAGACGCAAGGTGCTGTCGACGGGATCGATTGAATAGCCGATATTGCAGACCTCGCGGCGGATCTCCTCGTCGGAGAAAGTCGGATTGATTAAGGCGTCCAGCTTGGCCTCGAATAAGTCATAGAAGGTCTCTGTGCCGGCGGTGGTATTGAAGTGGTAAACGGTCTGAAGCTGCATGGTGAAAGCGGAACTGCTGGTGAGAGACATATCCTCCAGCGATGCCACATATCTTCCCTTGGTGCCCTTGCCCAAAAGCAGATGTTCGCAGGTATGGGGTTCACCCTGGTCTGACGGTGGAAATGAATTTACCCATATAAACCCCTGCGGCACGGACTGTATTCTTAACAGGTCCAGCACGAAACCGCTTTGTGCATGTCTGAGTCTTACACCCATAGGCTGTTCGGTTTCGTTCAGATATGTATTTTCCACCGTGAAATCGGCGATTTTCTGGTTCTGTTTTAATTCTTTCATTTCTTCATCTGCCTTTGCCGCAACGGTTCCGAAAACCAGGATTGGAAGCAGCATAAAAAAAATAAAATTCTTAATCATTTCATACCTCTTTTTTTGTTTCGCTTGATGCATCCTCTTTTAGATACCGTTATTTTCCCCGCAGAGATGCGATTATTTCACGGGCGTTAATATAAATATTCCGGATTTCTATTAACAGGATAAAAATTCCCGGGGATTTTAAAAAGCGACGTATATCGGCGAAACATCTTATATCTTTGAAAAATAACGGGTTAGTTAAGGCAAACCGGATTTCGAGGAAAAGTTTCGCTTATAAGATAGTATTAACTTTATTTTTGTAAAAAGGTGACGAAAAAATACTGTAGGTAAAAGGTTTATATCGAGTTAAGGGAATGATAGAAGTATGCTGGTAATTGTCGGTTTTGTAATTGTGCTGTTTTCAGTCCTGGGCGGTTTCATAATGGAGGGCGGTCATCTGCTGGTGCTGTTTCAGCCGGCGGAGTTTTTGATTATAGGCGGGGCCATGATAGGCTCCATCATTGTATCGCTGCCCATTAAAACGCTGAAATTAATGATCGCTCAGATCAAGGGCACCCTGGGATCGCCGCCCACCAAGGAATCGTTTACCAGTATTTTGGTTATGCTCTATGAGATATTCCAGATTGCCAGGAAGGATGGTCTTGTGGCTCTCGAAGCGCATATCGAGAATCCCGAGGAGAGTTCGGTTATCTCGAAATACCCGGAATTTCTAAGTGATCATCATCTATTGGCGTTTTTCGCGGATACCATGAGACTTATTCAATCCGGAGTGGTTCCGGCCCATGATCTCGAGGCCCTGATTGACACCGATCTTGATATTCATCATGAGGAAGTGGGAAAACCGTCGACGGCGTTATCAAAGGTCGGCGATTCTTTACCGGGTCTGGGAATTGTGGCGGCGGTTCTCGGTGTTGTAATTACTATGGGTGCCATCGGGGGACCTCCTGAAGTGATCGGGCATAAGGTCGGCGCGGCGCTGGTGGGCACCTTCCTCGGAATATTGTTATGCTATGGGTTCGTTCAGCCGCTGGCAAATAATATGGAAGGCGTGGTAAAACAAAAGTCCCAATTCTATACTGTAATAAAACAGGCATTACTCGGATTTCATAAAGGTATGGCTCCGTCCATTGCCGTGGAGTTGGGCAGAAGGTCGATTTCCCAAGATTTCAGACCGGGATTTATAGAATTAGAAGAATCCTGCAGGGCCAGCCGTGAAAAAGGGTAATATCGATGGCGAATGAAGAACAGCAGCCCATAATAATTGTCAAGAAATCCGGCGGCCACGGCGGTCACCATGGCGGTTCGTGGAAAGTGGCCTACGCCGATTTTGTGACCGCTTTAATGGCGTTTTTCCTGGTTATGTGGCTGGTCAATCAGGAACAGGAGGTCAAGGATGCGGTTCAAGGCTATTTCAACGATCCCGCGAATTTCGGAAAAATGGAAGGCAGCAGTTCCGTTCTACCCGGAGGGGCTTCTATTTTCGATTCCGATGTCCCGCCGCCCAAACAACCCACAGGCGAAGAGGGATTGAAGGAGGTTCTTGAAAAGGCCGGCAATCAGCTTCAAATGGAACTGGCAAAAATACCCGGTTTCGATACCATCAAGGAGCACGTTCACGTTGAGATGATACCCGAGGGCTTAAGGATACAGCTTATCGAGGCCTCCAGTACGGATGATAACTCGTCGTATTTCTTCGATCTGGGAAGCGCTAAACTTTCGGAAAAAGGGATTCAGATTTTGACCGTAATAGGACAGGAGTTGGGGAATCTTGATAATAAGATCGTTGTGGAAGGCCACACTGATAGTAAACAATATCATTATAACGATCGCTACTCAAACTGGGAACTTTCCGCCGACAGGGCCAATTCCGCCAGGAAACTGCTGGAGGAAAAGGAGATCGAATCCGGACAGGTATACGCCATCCGCGGCTACGCCGACAACTCCCCCATGATCACCGATAATCCCGCCGACGCCCGCAATCGCCGGATCGCGATTGTAGTCCTCACGCATGATCCCGGCGAGGTAACTAAAGAAGTGGCCATTTCTGATTAACCGCTTATAAAAATATCAGTTTTAAATCGATACTGGAACATTTCATATACTAAATTGTATATTTAATCGGAAATGGGCAATCGTATAATCATCGCATTTGTTATAATATCCGGCCTATTCGCATTGTCATCTTCGAGGGCGGAGAATGAGCTGACGCTGGAGGCGGCCATAGGGGTTGCGTCAGAGGAGAAGCCGTTTACCTCGGACTGGTCGGGATCGGTCGGGCCTGGCGGATTGCTGGCGAGGGAATTCGCGTTTAAAGCAACTTACCATGAGAATCAATACCTTAATTATTCTTTATCATTCGGCTTTTTTGATGATTACGACGAAGCGCGTACATGGCTTTTTTCGCCTCTCGATTTGGGCGGGCCGCCCGTATCGATTAGAAAAGTAAATTACATAAGACCAACCGTAAAATTATCTGTCGATTTCATAAAATTGGAAATGGGGGTCGTGTTTTTTCGGTCTGATATTGACAGTTTCGATTATGTGTTTAATGAGAGTATATTCCCGAACGACCGTAAATCCCGTCCGGTTTTCGAATTCGGATTTGGAGAAGATAATCTGCACCTATATATCGGTTTTTTAAACTCGTTTCCGGTGGCTTCCACAGGCGTTTTCGAAATGGGCATTATAGGCCGCAATAAAGGAATTTATGACCATAAGGTCTTCATGGCCGGGACTGACTACCAGGAAATCGCCGTAGGTTATCGGGGCGAATTTCGAATTTATAAAAAAATAGCAGTAACGCCAGGATTCTCTCTGGGCGGGAAACATGGTGATAACGTTTACATGATGACCATCGGTATCAAATCGTTGTTAGATCTTTAATTTACGAAAATTCTTTTATTTACAACTATCATATTATAAATTTGCGGAGTTTTGAGCTGATTATGGGTTCAGGGTGAATTCGGCAAAAGGACGGAAAATGACCGAGGCGACGTCGAAAAAATTATCATTTTTAAACAGGTTTCTCACGCTCTGGATATTCCTGGCCATGGCCGTCGGCGTGGGACTGGGATTTCTTATCCCCCGGACCGAGAAATTCATCGGCGGTTTCCAGATCGGCACCACCAATATACTGATAGCCGCGGGTCTGATTCTTATGATGTACCCGCCCCTGGCCCGGGTAAAGTACGAGGAACTGGGCAAGGTATTCAGGGATTGGAAAGTACTTTTGTTGTCGATTGTACAGAACTGGATTATCGGCCCGATCCTGATGTTTTTCCTGGCTATCATTTTTCTGGGGAATTACCCGGAATACATGGCCGGCCTGATTTTAATCGGCCTGGCGCGATGTATCGCCATGGTGATCGTCTGGAACCAGCTGGCGAAAGGGGATTCGGAATACGCCGCCGGGCTGGTGGCCTTAAACAGCATCTTCCAGGTATTTTTCTACAGTTTTTACGCCTGGATCTTTATAACCAAGCTGCCTTCGTTTTTTGGCCTGAGCGGGGCTATGGTCGACGTTAGCATGGGGCAGATCGCCGAATCGGTCTTTATCTACCTGGGCATACCGTTTTTGGCGGGGCTTTTGACCAGGATTCTATTTATCAGGTTTTTCGGAAAAGAATGGTATGAAACAAAATTCATCCCCAGGATCAGCCCTATTACTTTGATAGCTCTTCTTTTCACCATTATCGTGATGTTCAGCCTGAAGGGGAGTTATATAATCGGCATTCCCCTGGACGTCGTTCGGATCGCCATACCGCTATTCATTTATTTCGTGGTGATGTTTCTGATCAGTTTTTATCTGAGCAAGAAGTTCGGCGCCGACTATCCCAAAACCGCGTCGCTTTCGTTTACCGCCGCCTCCAATAATTTCGAGCTGGCGATAGCGGTGGCGGTGGCGGTGTTCGGGATAAACAGCGGGCAGGCCTTCGCCGCGGTGATAGGCCCGCTTATCGAGGTGCCGGTATTGATCGGGCTGGTTAACGTGGCGCTGTGGTTCAGATCCAGGTATTTCCAAGACGGCTGATCTTGATCGAAATTATTCCAATAATGGCTATTTGCCGCGTAAAAAAGGGAAAGCCGAATAATCAGCTTTCCCCGGTAGTATCGCTTATAACTTAAATTTATTTCTGTTTGAAAATCAAACTCAAGCTAAAGCCGAGAATACAGATTCTTAATATCTACTCTGGTTGTATCCTCTTTTTTGATAACCGCCACCGCCACGGCTTCCTCTGTCTTCACGAGGCTTGGCTTCGTTAACTTTAAGCGTGCGGCCTTCATAGTCGGATTCGTTTAAAGCTTCGATAGCCTTGGTGGCGCCTTCAACTGTTTCCATCTCTACAAAACCAAAACCGCGGTCACCAATAACCTTGGCTTCTTTTACAGCGCCATGGTTTGAAAAAAGCTCTTTAAGATCTTCGCTTGTTACGGAGTAGGAAAGATTTCCTACGTACAAATTGCTTGATTGCATTTCTGCCTCTTACATTTTTCATCTTTGAAAAAGGTTATTTGCCTCAGGGCAGATGCAATTCAGCATTTTCGCCTTTAACATTATAAACTATTCCAAAGAAAGGATTAAAATTAGGATTATTTGCGAATAACTCGTTTTCCTGCTCTCGTCACCTCCAGATTACATTATTGTTTCCGTAATAATGTACCATATTAAACGGATAATTCAAGTACTATTTACGCTAATTCATTAAACTTAAAGAAAATATGGGAAGTTCCGGAAAATAAGATAAAAATAGGTCTATTTTTAGATATA
>CBFCYP010000072.1:0-16418 GCA_965602185.1 uncultured bacterium | reverse complement strand
ATAATTTCCCATATATAGACAATGGCAGTGATAGACTTCTTGAGAAAAATCAATCTCACCGGCTGGATATTCATAGGCATTATCTGCGGGATTTTAACCGGCTGGCTGGTGGGCGAACCGGCCCTGGTGATCGCCGAGCCGTTGGGCGACATGTTTATCCGGCTGCTGCGGATGATAATCATACCGCTGATCGCGGCGTCGTTGATTTCCGGCATATCCAGTATCGGTTCGGGCGAGGGACTGGGAAGGCTTGGTGGGAAAACCTTTATATACTACATGTCCACGTCTATTATGGCGATTACCGTAGGAATGATTATAATGAACGTCGTATCGCCCGGCTACGGTATTCATCTCGATCTCGGTGATGTGCCCGAAGCTTTTAAAGAGTCAAGCTCGGTATGGCAATCGGTTTACAGCCTGATTCAATCGATGGTGCCGACCAACCTGGTAGCCGCGATAGCAAAGGGCGATATCCTGCCCTTGATTTTCTTCTGCATTCTATTCGGGATTTTCATTACCCGGCTTCCCGAAAAAGGACGCGTGCTTTTTACCGATATATTCTCGGGATTTTTCGAGATAATGATGAAGATCACTCATCTGGTCATCATGGCGGCTCCCATCGGGATCTTCGGGCTTATTACCAAGGTCGTCGCCACCACCGGCTTCGACGCCCTGATGCCGCTTTTAAAATATTTCTTCTGCATTTTGGGCGGGCTTATGTTTCATGCTTTCATCACTTTACCGTTAATTCTGCGTTTTATAGGGCGAGTTAATCCTGTCAAGCATGTCAAGGCCATGACCCCGGCTTTGCTGACCGCCTTTTCCACGGCGTCATCCGGGGCGACATTGCCTCTAACCATGGAACGGGTGGAGAAACATTCCGGCGTATCCAATAAGATCACCAGCTTTGTGTTGCCTATGGGCGCGACCATCAACATGGATGGCACCGCCCTATACGAGGCGGCGGCGGTGCTGTTTATCGCGCAAACCTACGGAATACACTTGGATATCGTCCAGCAGCTTATTGTGGTCATCACGGCGCTGGCGGCATCGGTTGCCACCGCCGCCATACCTAAAGCCTCGCTGGCTACAATCCCCATGATCATGGCGGCCATCGGGGTGCCCTTCGAGGGGATAGCCATCATCCAGGTGTTCGACCGCATACTGGATATGTGCCGCACCACTGTCAACGTCTGGTCCGACTCCTGCGGCGCGGTGGTGATCGCCAAGACCGAGGGCGAAACCCCGCTGGCGGAGTAGCTTTTCGTTATGTAACAAAAATATATTGCCATTGATACTATGGTAGGGATTCAATATATTGAATCCCTGCCGATATTGTAGAATAAAATAATGTATAATTTAAAATTATCGTAGGGACAGAACAGTGTTCTGTCCCTACATGGTATTTTAATTGTAGGGGCGTATTGCAATACGCCCCTACGAATATATATTATCTGCATTACTTCGCCTCCACCACCTCGATCCCCATCTTGCCCATGACACGGTATAATATGCTGGCCTGGTCGACGAGGTCGCCGGTAGTCAGGGCGATATGGGTGGGATTGACGATATTCTCCCCCCAGGACGGATCCATCATCACCCACTGCCCCACGAAGGCCTCCACCCAGGCGTGGTAGCCGAAACCCTCGCCCGGCGGCCAGTAGACCAGCCCGGCGACAGGGCGGGCGGGAATTCCGGCGGCACGTAACAGCGCTACGGCAAGAACACTGTGTTCGCCACAGTCACCTTGACCGGTTCGCAACGTTTGCAGGGCGTTGGAGAAATCAGGCGTAAACTGTTTTTCGATATTTTCGAATACCCAGTTGTTGATTTTCTTGGCCGCCTCCCAGGAGTTTTTCTCATCGCCGACAATTTCGGCCGCCAGCGATTTTATCTCTTTCGCGTCCGATTGGATATAAACGGACGATGTAAGATACGACGCCATCTCCTCCGATTTAATCGGCAGATTGAGAATAGTTTTGGGAATGTCTCCTTTTTTTATTTCAGCATTCAAAACATTTTCAGCCCCCATAGTTATCTTCTGAAGATCTGAATTCAGGATATCATCTTCGCTTATTCCGGTTATTTTAAGTGTTAATGATTTTAATTCTCCCGGATTTTTGATTTTGGTCTGAGGCTTGACCAGGTTAACGTCGAGGATGTCAAATTGCTCGTCGATCTTTATCGCCTGTTGCCGACCTTCCAGTTTAAGCGTTATTCCGCCTCCGAGTTGCTGTTCGAGTTCCCGCCCGGTCTTATCGTAAATCGATGTTCCGGAGAATTTCATTTCGGGGATGATGAAGCTGACGGTGTAAACGTCGGTGGGCACGCCGCTGAAATTATAGATATCGACGGATTCTATTTTCATGTTGGTGTGCACCAATCCGGTCAGAGGGGGAGTGGCCTCGAAATACGATGAATTGATGCTGTCGCCGACGCCGACCTCACCTGCGCCTATCCTTAAATTCGGAGCTTTTATATTATCCAAATAATCGGCGGGATAATCGAATACCTTTTTAGTTTCCTGGCCGCCCAGATTTGTTGTTACGATATATTCGTCGGCCTCCTTCGCCCCCTCCACGACCATATCACCGGTGACGATCGAGTATTTCAAATTATTCGAATTGAGCTCTCCGCCCGGCGAAGTGAAAAACCTGGTATCGACAATTTTTATGGTATCGGTCTTCCCCATGACGTTGAGTATCATGGTTATGGATTCGCGGGTACGCCATCCCGGCACCGGCGCGTCTACCTTTTCGAAAAGCAGCTCGCAGTAGCCGGCCTTCGCGCCCTGCACGTAAACGCCGTACCATTCCGTGCCCACGAAAGAATCGAATCTATCGGGATCGGATGATCCATCAACCACACCGCAACAGGCAACTGCTATTATTACAACAGAGATAAATTTTGATTTCATCCCATCTTCTCCTTTATGATTTTACCATGATCAGCATACGAATGAATCATAGAATATCAAGTATAATAAAATGGGATATTACGAAAATTATATCCCGAAAATCCTGATAGCCATACCCGAAAAAGCGATTATTCCGCCGGCGATGGCGTGAACATATTTTTCGACGAAATCTGTCTTAATGGCGGTAACTCCCTTTACGCCGGCATAAACCAGGGCGGTCATGGTAAGAATCGTCGTAATTCCGAAAACGGACGCTACCAATATCAGCACATACCAGCTGTGAGAGACTGCGGGAAACATCAAAAGCGGTATCAGCGGCTCGCACGGTCCCAGCACGAATATGATGAACAGCGTCCAGAAAGTTATGGATCGGGCGTTGGAGGCGTCCAGGTGTTTGCCGCCGTGGAGATGTTTATGACCGTGGCCTTTGCGGCCCCGCCAGATGCCCCAGAGCCCGTAGATTATTCCAAAAGCTATAAGCGCGTAACTTGCGATATCGCCCCTGACGCTTTCGATCGCCACCAGTTTTCCCAGCGCGCCTCCGGCGGCGATGCCGATCGTCCCGATTAAAATCGAGGATAATACATGTCCCATGCCGCACATTACCGTCACGACCATTGTTCGCGTTGTCGACCAGCTCCTGGCCCGGCTTATAGCTATAAAGGGTACGTAATGATCGGGACCTATGATCGTATGGATAAAACCGATAGATAACGCGCTTGCCAGAAGAATCAGAATTGAGCTTTCAGACAATTAATTTCCTCCTAATTCTCTAGATACGTTTATTGACATGTAGGTTGCGAATAATGATCTCCAACTCAGTTAATTCGCCATTCCTTTCAGTTTTTCCGTCAACCTGGGCAGAATCTCAAAAATATCGCCGACAATACCATATGTCGCCACCTTGAAAATGGGCGCCTCGGCATCGCGGTTTATAGCTACGATAGTCTTCGACGACTGCATTCCCACGAGATGCTGTATGGCACCCGAAATTCCGCAGGCGACGTATAATTTAGGATTGACCGTCTTACCCGTCTGGCCGACCTGGTGGGAATACGGCACCCAGCCGGCGTCCACAACGGCCCTGGACGCTCCGGAGGCGGCGCCCAGCACACTCGCCAGCTCCTTGATCATTTTATAATTATCGGCGTTTTTTATTCCCCTGCCGCCCGATACAATTATATCGGCGTCGGTCAGGCTTATCTCCTGGCCGCCCTCCGAAACGCTCTCTAATATTTTTGCGCGTGAACCGAATTTTGATTCGTCATACGCGAGCTCGCTTTTTTCGCCGGAGCGGCTATCATCGGGAGTCGGATCTGGAAACGCCTTCGGCCGTAACGTGGCCATCTGCGGACCGGGGCCGGCGGGGGAGACCTGTATTAACGCTTTACCCCCGTAGGCAGGCCGAACGGCCAGAATGTTGTCGCCGTCCCAGTCGATCGATGTAACATCCGCGGCTAAACCGGATGATAACGATGTCGCCAGACGAGGAAACAGCGATTTGCCGATAAACGTGGCGCCGCCCAGAATAACCGCCGCGTCTTCCGATTTTGATATATCTACCAGTATCTTGCAATATGACTCATCGAGATAACCCGCCAACGCCGGATTCTCGCATATTACAGCTTTATCCGCGCCGATCTTGATAAGATCATCCGCCAACGACGATATTCCATCGCCGATTAAAACCGATATTACTTTAAAGGATTTTTCGTCGGCCAGCTTTCTTGCCGCCCCGACAGCCTCTCTGGCAACAGGTGTAAGTTTTCCATCCTTGGTTTCAGCAAATGTTACTATACCGGTACCGCCCGCCATCTATGTCTCCTTTCTTAAGCTGCTCTGTATCTCAAAATATATATCATCGTAACTTCTATCAGCATTTTTCATGGCCTTGATCATATCATCGTATTCAGGAAATAGCAGCTCTCTGCCGTCAAGGCGCCCGATCTTTACGGATACTTCGCCGCCCTCGGTAGGAATGGTGATCTCTTCACGGATAAGCTTAATCCTCAGTATAGTCTCGATTCTGATCCCCAGTGTCAATCCCCGGCGAAACACGATTTTCGCCAGTTCATCGAGGTTTTCCTGCTTGCACAATACCGTTAATATCTGCCCGGGCCGGCTTTTTTTCATTATGGTAGGAGTCACAAAGACATCCAGCGCGCCGGCCGAGATAAGTTCATCGAAAATCCCACCCAGGATTTCGGGAGATGTTCTGTCCAGATTAGTCTCCAGGATTTTTACGATATCGTGATCGAACCCGGTCCCCATTTCGCATATCATTACCCTGAGCAGATTGGGTAATTCCTGCAAATCCCGGCTTCCGGCGCCATACCCTACCTGTTTCGGTTCCAGTGTTTCGGGAGCGTTAAAATCGGCCAGAGTCGTCAGAACAGCCGCCCCCGTGGGTGTGGTTAATTCCGCCTCTATAGTTGTCATTCTTACAGGAGCTTCTTTAACCAACTCCGCCGTGGCGGGAGCGGGAATGGGCATAACGCCGTGGTCCGTTTCTATTCGTCCGGTGCCCAGAGAAAGGGGAGAGGAAAAAACCTTTTTAACGCCGAGCATTTTCAAACCGATTACGGCCCCGCACACGTCTACAATAGCATCGATCGCTCCGACTTCATGAAAATGTATCTTGTCAATCGGCTCGCCGTGTACCTTGGCCTCCGCCCTGGCCAGGCGATTGAAAATGGCTATCGATTGCAGCTTGACATCATCGTCGAGTTTTGAATTCCCTATAATTTCAACTATTTCCTTCGGCTTTTTATAAGGCAGTTCCTCAAGTATCTGAACGTTAAATTTGGTCGCGGAGATATTGTTTTTTACAACTTTTTCCGCCGACAGGGAATAACCTTTCAACCCCAGTTTTTCCAACTCCAATCTTAAATGATCGAGAGAGAGACCGGCGTCGAGAAGCGAGCCTATTATCATATCACCGGCAACGCCGGAAAAACAATCGAAGAATGCTAATTTCATACAGAGTCTACCCTTTTTATATTTAAAATTTTCAAAGCCGCCATAGCGGCGCCGAAACCGTTGTCGATATTAACAACCGTAACCCCGGGGGCGCAGGAGTTGAGCATGGTTAGCAGAGCCGCTATACCCCCGAAAGACGCTCCGTAACCAACCGATGTCGGCACGGCGATTACCGGAGCGGAAACCAACCCTCCCACAACCGAGGCCAGTGCGCCCTCCATACCGGCCGCCACGATAATTACATCAGCGCTTATTAGCCTGTCTTTAAATGCCAGCAGACGGTGAATACCGGCCACGCCAACATCGTAAATGCGGTCGACCCTGCCGCCAAACGCTTCAATCGTTACCGCCGCCTCCTCCGCAATGTTTATATCGGATGTGCCGCCGGTGACAACTGCTATTTTACCGATCGAATCTTTTGATTTTTTTCGGTTGATTTTCACAATCATCCGAGCGTATTCATAATATAGGAGCCCCTTATAGTTTCTTTTCAGTTTATTGTAAACAGATTTATCGACTTTGCTGATGAGTATATCAGAACCCGCTTTATACATCCTTCCAAAGATTTCTGTTATCTGTTTTTCGGTTTTTCCGGGCGCAAAGATGACTTCGGGAACTCCCGTTCTTTTTTTGCGGTGATGGTCTATCTTGGCGAAATGAATATCCTCAAAAGTGGAATCTTTTAAGAGTTTCCAGCCCTCTGCGGCTGAAAGCCGGCCCTTTTCTATCTTTTTAAGGATCTCTTTTAACTGCTTTGAGTGCATATGATTCCGTCAGCGGTTTTTTGACTTGCAGTTTCATCCCGCAATTCATCGGCATAACTTGTAATTATTTCTTTTATTTCCTCAACGGATCGGGACCGGTTTATTCTCGCTCTTATAACGGACGCTCCCGGCATCCCCTTGAGATACCAGGCGAACCTGGAACGCATTTTATAGATACCGTGAAGTGTTCCGAACTCGTTCAGAGTCATATCGAAATGTTCCAGCGCTATATGTAATCTTTCGGCGATGGGAGGTTCAGGCGGAATCTCACCGGTTTTTAAGTATTCTTTTATTCTGCCGAATATCCACGGGTTCCCGATTGAAACCCGCCCCAGCATAATGCCGTCGCAGCCGGTTTGATCGAACATCGCTTTAGCATCGGTGACGTTTTTAATATCGCCATTTCCTATGACAGGTATTTTAAGTTCATTTTTCAATTCCGCGATTTGCAGCCAATCCGCCTCTCCCGCAAAACCCTGCACCTTTGTGCGGGGATGTAAGGTTATTGCAGCGGCCCCGCAATCTTCCGCTATTTTCCCGGCTTCGATATATGTCAAATTCCGGCTGTCCCATCCGGATCTCATTTTTATCGTAACGGGAAGGTCGACGGTGTTAACTACTTTCATTATAATTTCTTTAAAGAGATTTAGATTTCGCAGAATCGAGCTACCGCCATTTTTCGTCACAACCTTTCGGGCCGGGCAGCCGAAATTTATATCTAAAAAATCGGGATTTAAAGAGGATAAAATTTTCGCGGCTTTGGCCATGGAATCGGGATTTGCCCCGAATAACTGCAAGCCGATCGGCCTTTCGGAATCATCGAATTTCGTAAGTTCCATTGTTCTTTTACCGTTACGGATGATCCCCTCGGATGAAATCAGCTCGGAAACTGTCATGTCGGCGGCAAACCTTACCGCCAATTTTCTGGACGGAGAATCGCTTATTCCCGCTAAGGGAGCGTATATTATCGCTTTAGACAGCTTAAAGTTGTTCCGAATCATTCCGACAATATACATGAAGGTCTATAGGCCTGCAAGGGCATTCTGGGCAATATGCCCGGGATAGGTAACTAATAGTTGACAAATCAACGCCGTTGGCGCAAAATGCTACGGTGCCCTGAATAAGGGAGGGAATGATGCCTGAGATTATTGTGAAGTACGAAGACAAAGTAATTGAGAAGTTCATCACCGAAAAAAAGCGGGTGACTATCGGCAGAACGCCTGATAATGACGTTATCCTCGATAACCGGGGTGTATCACGTCGGCATGCCCAGATAGAGTTCGGTGATGATCAGGCGGTTATTATTGACAACGAAAGCCTGAATGGTACATTTGTAAATTCAAGGCGTATCTCCGAGGAAATCTTGAAGGATAACGATGCCATTACGATCGGTAAATACACCATGGTTTACCATGTTAATGCGGAAAAATCGGGTAATCCTTTTGAGGCCGACGGAACCATGGTTCTTCAAACCAAAAAACAACGGGAACTTCTCGCCAAGGATGAGCGTAATCGTCAATTGTTGGCCGATGCGGGAGCGTCAGTTCTTCTGGGAGAAACCGGGGCGGAATTCGATCAATTCGCTATCAGCAGAAACGTAATCACTATCGGAAAATCATCGATGGCCAACGTGAAGGCCAGAGGCTTTTTCCTCTCTGGTATCCAGGCGAAAATTGTGCTTGAAGAAGATGGATTCTGGATTGTGAATCTGGGTAAAAAAGGTAAAACCAAAATTAACGGTGAAGAGATTGATCGTTACATGCTGAGAAATGATGATATTATCCAGGTTGGAAAGTCGGTTTATCGCTTTATTGAGAACAGGATGTAATGAGATACGGTTTTTTCTCCGACGTTCATGCTAACCTTGAGGCGCTTAAAGCGTGCATTATAGATTTCAGATCCGAAAAACTTGATAAGCTGTATTTTTTAGGCGATGCGGTCGGGTATGGACCGAATCCTGATGAATGTGTTAAACTCATTAATGATATCGCCGAGGTAAAACTGATGGGCAACCACGATTACGCGGCCCTGGGATTGATGGAGACCGAGTATTTCAACCAGTATGCCGCGGAATCGATGGGGTGGACAAAGAATTCGATTTCCAAAAAAACTATCGAAATCATGTCAGATTTTGAATTAACCCATGCGATTGATCGAATGTTGCTGGTACATTCGTCGCCGCGGGAACCGGAAAATTGGCATTATATTCTCGATATGGAGGATGCGGAGGAGAATTTTGAATTCTTCACTGAGAAGATGTGTCTCCTGGGGCATACTCACCGGCCTTACATCGTATATAAATCCGAATCCGGAGAGGCCGTCCTGTCCAAAGAAGCCGAGATTAACATTGAAGAGGAGCACAGATACCTGGTAAATATCGGATCTGTGGGTCAGCCCCGGGACGGCGATCCGAGAAGTTGCTATCTGATTTACGATAGTGATACGGAATCTATAAAGTTGAAAAGGGTTCAGTATGATGTCAAGAGTACGCAAAAAGTGATGGCAAAAATCGGATTGCCGGAATATTTAATTGACAGGCTCGCCGTTGGAAGGTAGAATAATATTGGTGGAGGGGATTTGTCTATTGCCGTTAGAATAACGATTTTTATTCTCGCTTTGGTGGCGATGATCCTGATTTCAGGTTTTCTGCCGTCCGCTTGAATATCCTGATTTATAACTCATTTATTTACAACATGTTATAATATTAAATGTAGTCTCCGTTCGGTTTTAATCTATAAGGTAAATCTAAATGAGATCTAAATTCATCTAAATTTCTGCCGATTCTTCCTTAGAAAGATAAATACCGCCAAATTTAAGAGGCTTTGATAAACAGGTCTTACGTATCTCGAATAGGGGACGGATGATTAAGAAATTTTCGGGTGTGATTCTATACGTGTTGATTACGATTCTGGTGCTGAGTCTCTACCTTGATCGTCATGAAAGTCTTGAAAAAATAGAGCAGTTTCTTCAGGATAAGATGTTTCTTATAAGGGGCGAGAAGAAAGTCCCGGAAGATATTGTCATCGTGGGTATCGACGACCGCACCCTGGAGACAATTGGAGAATGGCCCTGGCATCGTAATAAGACCGCGAAACTGATAGACGCAATTTCGACCCATGATCCCAGGACTATCCTAATTAACCTGACTTTTGATCCAAATGAATACCAGAGGCTTGCGGGATATACGGATTCGCTAGCGGAGTCAATTAAAAAAGCCGGAAATGTCGTAATCGGCTATTATTATTCCCAAACCGATCCTCCCATCCCCGGATCTGTTTTGGCGGAGGGGCTTGCATACAGCGCCTATAGAAATTTCGAGAATCCTGAGGGATTTTCAAGGTATCCTCCTCCTACCGCCCTTTCGCTTTCGCCGCCGTCGAAGGCTCTGGCTGATTCCGCCGCGGGGCTCGGCTTTTTCAATGTTCACGGGGATCGGGATCGCAATATCAGGCGGCAACCGCTGATCGTCGGTTACAGAGGTGAATTTTATCCTTCCGTCCATATTGCCGCGGCCTCCTCTTTTATGGGAGCAAAAACCAACGATATCTCAGTTGAGGTGGGAAAAGCGATCTATATAGGCGAACGCGAGATACCGATTGACGCATCAGGAAAATTGAAAATTAATTACAGCGGTCCCGAAAAGTCATTCCGCTACTATTCGGCGTCCGATATTATCAATAAAATGGTATCGCCCAGAGAGCTAACCGGGAAGCTGGTTATCGTCGGATATACCGCGTTCTCGTCCACGGACCTGTTTTCCACGCCGGTCAGCAGGAAAATGCCGGGTGTAGAGTTAACGGCGAACGCACTCGAAAATATAATTCATGGGAATTTCCTCAAAGGCGTTTCCAATCAAACCCATATAAGTATTGCCGTTATAATCGCAATCGGTTTGTTTGGCGCCTTTGTTCTACCGAAAATATCCTTATTGAACAGGATAGCGGTTCTGTTTTTGTTTCTAATCATACTGGCCAACCTCAGTTATGTTCTGTTCTCGGCATTTAATACCAGTTTGAAATTTCTTTATCCCGGTCTGGAAATCGGGATATTGCTTTTAGTGACGCCTCTTATGAAGATTAAATCCGAGAGCGCGGAGGATATCGATGACGATGAGGAAGACGTGGATTACGAAAAATTACTATCGTCATCAAGCCAGGCAATCCCCACTCAGGCCATAACGAATCAAACTCCTTTACCTCATTACGCCGAGACCGTTGCAAGCAAATCCGGAACCCTTGCCGCATCGGGCTCGGGAACCGTAGCCGCGGCCGCTGCGGGTTCGGGAACTGTCGCCAGCGGGAAAAATATCTCCGATTCGGGAACAATGCCGCTCTCCGCCGATTCCGGGCCGGTCAGCGGAGCGGCAATGGATCACTTTGGACGCTACAGGCTTATCGAATCGATCGGCAAGGGCGCTATGGGAATGGTTTATAAGGGACTTGATCCGGCCATTGATCGTCTCGTCGCCTTGAAAACGATTCGTCTGGACCAGATAATTGATCCCGAAGAGTCAACTGAACTCCGGGAAAGGCTTGAAAGGGAAGCGAAAGCGGCCGGGAAACTCTCCCATCCCAATATCGTGACCATATATGACGTAGGCGAGGAAAGCTCGGTTCAATATATAGCCATGGAATATTTAGAAGGGAGTACTCTCGAGGAGTTGCTGGCTTCAGGAATCAACTGGGATTATAAGACTTTATCAAATGTTATGATACAGGCTTGTGACGCTCTCGATTATGCTCATGAGAACGGGATTGTCCATCGAGATGTTAAACCGGCGAATATCATGATAATGAACAGCTGCAAGGTGAAGGTAATGGATTTCGGTATCGCGCGGCTGGATACCTCCGCCTCCATGACACAAACCGGCACCGCGCTCGGGACCCCCAATTATATATCCCCCGAGCAACTAAAAGGTCAGCCTGTCGATCGCCGGTCGGATATTTTTTCCGTGGGAGTCGTATTTTATGAGTTATTAACCGGAGAGAAACCGTTCAAAGGCGAGACCCTTTCGGCCTTGATATACTCGATACTGCATACCAATCCGGCCATGCCCTCGGAGATCAACCTTGACGTGCCGCGTATATTCGACAAGATAATAGCCAAAGCGCTGGTGAAAGACCCCGATCTCCGGTTCCAGACAGCCCGGGATCTGGCCGGCATTCTAAAAAAACTGGTATAGCGAATTTATAAAGAGAACAGAGGAGGGAGCCCCGTAAATTATGGTTTACGGGGCTTCGCCTTTTTTATTGCTTTATCTTTTTTCCTCCTTAATATTTCGCACTAAATACCGGGAGGAGGTAAATGATGGAGAGAATCGATTTTCCCTTGACGGGCAACAGCATCATAATGGCCATAGTGATACTCGTCCATGTTTTTTTCGCGTTTTTCGCCGTGGGTGGTTCCACGCTGGCGGTAATTTCCGAATGGGTCGGCCGACGCAAAGGGGATGATGATTATATAACGCTGGCAAGAAGGATTACCAAATTCCTCGCCGACATGATGAAAATTAACGGTGTTTTGGGCGTGGCCATTATTGTCCTGATAATTGGATTATGGGGTTCCTTTGCGAAGCTATTGTATAGTGTAATGTTTTGGGCTTTTGTTACGGAAGGCCTGTTTTTCCTCTTTTTGATGATTTTTTCCGTCACCTATAATAACGCCTGGGATAAAACCTCCCCCGGAAAGCATCTCTTTTACGGAATTGTAACCGCGTTTGCGGCAATTGTGACCGCGTTTCTGATAAACGCCATCTGGGCTTTCATGATGACTCCGGGGGATTGGATAATATCTCAGAACCGCTGGGACGCCTTCTTTAATCCGGTTTTATGGGAGTCGTTTATTCATATGTTAATCCCCTGTCTTTTAAACGGGGCCTTGTTTGTATTCCTCTGGACATACTGGAAATTAAAAACATCCGACCGCGATCTGGAATTTTATGAAAAAACCAATAAATTTACAGGCCGTATCGCCGGCATTTTAATTTTCCTTCAACCGCTATCCGGGCTTAGCTTTCTGTTCAAGGTTAAATCAGCCACCCAGAACCTGGCGACTCCCAATCCCTGGCAGCAGATCTGGACCGGACTGGGAAGGCCTTATCTTCACGCCATGATCGGGCTGGCCGGCATAGCCGTTATTTTCGCGATCCTCTACTGGCTTTTTGGTCACGAGAAGGGAAGGAAATTCCTGATCGGCACCGCCATAGCCGTTTTTGTCGCCTTTGCCATGGGAGGCTATACCAGGGAGAAAGCGAGGAAGCCGTATCTGGTCTGGGGTACCATGTATATGAATCAGAAATTCGTAGGCGAAAAGGTTGAACCCGCGGCTATCGAGGGAGAGATATCCGGCGAGCAAGTCTATAAAGACTGGGAATGTGGCGCCTGCCATACCCTACAGGGTAAAGGAGGCAATATCGGCCCGGAATTAGTCGACCTGCATGAAAGTTACCAGCTTGAAGAGTTGAAAGAATTTTTGAAGGAACCGCCCGAGGATATGCCGCCGTTTGAGGGACCTGACGATGAACTGGAGGCGCTGGCCAGATATCTGCGGGAAGCATCAAGCGAATAATAGCGTTATTATTTAGAAAGCAACAGCGCCGGTTGGAAATCACCGGCGCTGTTTTTATCTGCAATTTTCGCTTGAATAGCCCTACGCTAAACCATATACTGATTTACGCATATAAGATAAGAGGTTTATGTTATGGTAATGAAAGCGGTAAAGAAAATCTTCGGAAGCAAATCCGATCGAGATATAAAAAAAATCAAGCCGATTGTCGAAGAAATCAACGAGATCTACGAGACTCTCCATGATAAACCGGACGAGTGGTTTCCCCAACGGACTGAAGAATTCAAGGTCGAATTTAAGGCGCTTTTCGAGGAAATAGACCACGATCTCGATCCCGATTCTATGGATCCGGATATCTATAAGAAAAAGTACCGTGAGCGATTGGACGAGAAATTCGACGAGATCCTGCCGGAAGCGTACGCCATGGCGAAAGAAGCCTGCCGCAGACTGGTGGGCAAAAGCTGGGATATCAGCGGTATCGAGATTACCTGGGAGATGATCCCCTACGACGTACAGCTTGTCGGCGCCATCGTGCTTCACCAGGGCAAAATCGCCGAAATGGCCACCGGCGAGGGTAAAACCCTGGTGGCTACGATGCCCATGTATCTGAACGCCTTGGCCGGCAAGGGAGCTCATCTTATAACCGTCAACGACTACCTCGCCCGCCGCGACTCCCAGTGGATGGGCAAGGTTTACGAATTCCTCGGATTGACGATCGGATGTATCCAGAACGAGATGAACAATGAAGAGAGACGCGTTCAGTATAATTGCGATATCACCTACGGCACCAATAACGAGTTTGGCTTCGATTATCTTCGGGATAACATGTCTATCAGGGCCGAGGACCAGGTCCAGCGCGGTTTCGAGTACGCTATCGTCGACGAGGTCGACTCGGTGCTTATCGATGAGGCCCGGACTCCGCTTATAATTTCGGGCCCGGTCGAATCGACACTGAATACCCGATTCCAGGAGGTTCAGCCCCTGGTCGCTAATCTGGTGAAACGTCAGAACCAGTTTGTGGCGTCTTTGATCTCCGATGCTGAGAAGTTATTGAATGACGGCGGCGATTTTAATGAGGCCGCCGAGAAACTTCTCATGGCTCATCGCGCCGCGCCCAAGAACAAACGCCTGTTAAAACTCTACAAGGAAAAGGGTATTCGTCAGCTGGTCGACGAGAAGGAACTGGTTTACAGGCGGGATAAAAGTTTGCATAAGGTCGATGATAAACTGTATTTCACCATCGACGAACGCGAACATACGGTATATCTCAACGATCCCGGCCTGAAGATGCTTTCGCCGGATGACCAGAAACTGTTCGAGATCCCCGATATAAACGAGGGCCTGGTGCAGATCGATTCCGATGAGGATCTTTCTCCCGACCAAAAGCTGAAGAAAAAAGAAGAACTGTACTTGCTTCAGGGGGAAAAATCGGAGAAGAACCACGCCATCAACCAGCTTCTGCGGGCCTACCAGCTTTTCGAGAAAGACGTCGAGTATGTCGTCCAGGAAGGAAAGGTTTTAATTGTCGACGAGTTCACCGGCCGCTTGATGCCGGGACGACGCTACTCCGACGGGCTTCATCAGGCCATCGAAGCCAAGGAATCGGTAACCATCGAGGGCGAAACGCAGACTCTCGCCACCGTTACCCTGCAGAACTTCTTCAGGATGTATACCAAACTGGCCGGCATGACCGGTACCGCCGAGACCGAGGCGGCCGAGTTTTTCGAGATCTATAAACTCGACGTGGTGGTTATACCCACCAACCAGCCGGTGCGGCGGATGGATTTTGCGGATGTGATTTACCGGACGAGAAGGGAAAAATATAACTCCATTATCGAGGAAATAGTAAGACTCCACAATAAAAGTATCCCGGTGCTGGTTGGCACTATATCGGTGGACGTTTCCGAGACCCTATCACGTATGCTGAAACGTCAGAAGATCGGGCATTCGGTGCTTAACGCCAAGTATCATCAATCTGAAGCCGAGATCGTGGCCAAGGCCGGATTTCCAGGATCCGTCACCATAGCAACCAACATGGCCGGACGCGGTACCGATATCAAGCTCGCCAAAGAGATCGTAAAATCAAACGCCTGTATGTTGGTTTCGCCTATGCAGAAGAAGGAGATCTGCCCATTCTATAACGAGCTCAAATGCGACGATGACGTCCCCTGCGGACTGCATATTATCGGCACCGATCTTCACGAGTCCCGTCGCATCGACCGTCAGCTGCGGGGGCGAGCGGCGCGCCAGGGTGATCCGGGATCATCGGTGTTCTACCTCTCCCTTGAGGACGACATGATGCGTATTTTCGGCGGCGGACGGATCGAGCGGGTCATGGATACCCTCGGCTGGCAGGAGGGCGAGGCCATCAATCATACCATGGTTACCAAGGCTATCGAGCGGGCCCGGAAGCAGGTCGAATACAACAACTTCTCCATCAGGAAGAACCTTGTGGAATATGACAACGTCATGAACTCCCAGCGCATGCTGATCTACGACCGCAGGACAGAGTTTCTGAAAGGCAAAAACCTCGGTGAGGAAGCCAGGGGGCTTGTAGCGAACGTTATCGAGGAAAAGGTCTGGGGGCATTGCCCCGAAAAGACCCACTGGGAGGAATGGAACCTGATGGGTCTGCGCGAGGAGATGCGCAAGATTTTCCTGATGGATTTCCAGTTCCCCGAATCTTTTCTGGAAAAGGCCAAACAGCCCGATATTATAGAGAAACTGACCGAGGCGGCAACCAAAATCTACGATGAGAAAGAGGAAATCCTGGGCGAGGATATGATGCGCCGCCTGGAGCGGTTCGCGTTCCTCTCGGTTTTCGACACGGAGTGGAAAGAGCATCTTTACGAAATGGACCATCTCAGAACCGGCATAGGCCTGCGCGCCTACGGCCAGCGCGACCCGGTGATCGAATATAAAAAAGAGGCCTACGGGGCCTTCCAGGAGATGATGGCTCGAATCGATGAAGAGATCGTAGGAATGGTCTACAAGATGAAGCCGTCAACGGAACCGACCCGCCTTCCCCAGGGCCAGATGGTGGCCGCCAAGCAGTCCGCGGTAGGGATGGGCGTGGCGATAGGCGCGCAGCAGCAAGGAGAGGATGACGGTAAGGGCGAATACGCCGGCCCCATGGCCGAGGCCGCCGAGCGGGGCGATAAGCAGAAACCTATCCGCGTGACGAAAGCCCCCGG
>CBFCYP010000071.1:0-16421 GCA_965602185.1 uncultured bacterium | reverse complement strand
TTGTTGCAGCGGTCATTTCTGACCCAGGGACTGCGACTGAAAACCCGGGCCTCGGAAGCGTCACCGCCCCATCTGCCGCCGCGCAGGGCATGCCCGTCGCCCGCGGTGGCATAAGGATTTACCAGGGCTTCGGCCGTATATTCGACAAACCTGTCGCTTGCCCATTCCCAGGCGTTGCCGCTCATATCATAAAGACCGAGGCTGTTGGGCGGGTAACTTCCTACCGGTGAGGTTCCTTTTAAATATTCGCCCCTTTCAAGATAATCAAATTCACCGGCATCCGCGCGGAAATTGATCTCCGAGGATTTGGCGATATTCTTGCCGTTACCGAACCTGACTTTGCGGCCGCCCTCCCTGGCGGCATATTCCCACTCGGCCTCGGTGGGCAATCTGTATCCCTTGACCCTGGTTATATCCGCAGTCGGCCCACCATCACCATCCAACAGCCCTCCAGTCTCAAGATTATAAGCTATCGGAAATCCCTCGCTTTTACTGAGCCAGTTACAATAATTCATGGCGTCATCCGGGGAGACCGCCATTACAGGATTGGCGTCGGTCTGTTCGAAACCGGGATTTTTCCAGTTGGTATGGGGATTATAACCGGTCCACACACACTTTTCCGTATCCCAGTAGCCCGCCCCGCCGTATAACAGCATTTCTCTCTTGAATTCCAGCATCTCCTCGCGGGTGGGTTTGCTCTTTGTGGCCCTTTCCATAATCCTCTTACTGGCTTCGAGATCCAGGGGGCCTTCTGCCGACGTTTTATATCCCGTTTTCTGAACGAATTTTTTAAATTCACCCACGGTAACCTCGTAACTTGATATATAGAAATCGTCCAACGTCACCCGGTGAACCGGGATTTCATTTTCTCCGCCCTCGCCGAAAACGTCACCCATCTCGAAGGTACCTCCTTTGACAAGAATTATGTCTTTTGCGGCACCCTCACCGCCATTTTTTTTGCATGCGGCGACCATGGTTAAGACAACCAAAGGCAACAAATAAACCAATATCACCGCTGTCTTAGGATTCCATTTAAACATCATGCTTCCTTTCATCACCGATTTTTTCGTCCTCGTTCATTTCAATACGTTCAGAATACATTGAAAGTTTCATTTAAAAAAAGACTTTTCAATCACCGGGGCGCGAAATTCTTGAAAAAGCCCAATATGGTTTTGCTTTTCTCCTCGCTTTCGAGAAACCTGTCGATGAAGTGATCCATGGTGGTCAAGATCTCCTCAATCTGTGTTAGACGGTCTTGTACTTTTTCGCTTTTGGCGGTATCTGTTTCTGACAGCAGATGACGGAGCGCGTGGAGCGCCGGATCGAACTCCCTGGTTTTCCTTCCTATGGCTATTCGGTAAAGCATTTTCCAGGTATCCGGCTCAGCCGTATAGAAATCGCGTCGATCCCCGGATATGTTGACCCGCTGGATCACCCCCCAATTTCTGAGCTCTTTCAGGCACATGCTGGTATTACCGCGACTGATATTAAGGGAAGTGGATATTTTCTCGGAATCCACCGGTTCTTCGGAGATCAGAAGATAGGCATGGATCCGCGCCATGGATCGGTTGATCCCCCATAGAATCCCCATGGATCCCCAGGACTCGATAAATCTATTCAATTTTTCGGAATCCATCAATTCACTCCATTCAGAAACTATTGAAAAATAACGTAATTTTGATAAATAAGTCAAGATGAAAATCGATCTTTTTCGCGTTTTATGCAATTATTCAATTTTTCGAATTGCACCTGTTAAGATATATAATCACAATGAGATAGCATAATACGCCGGTTTGGTAACAGAGTAAATTCTGATTTTTACCCGATTTATTGGACGCATTTGTTTGGTTAACGTTGATGTTTTCACCTGGTTGCCAAGCGCCGCCTGGCAACCTACCTATATAACGGTCAGGAATGGATTCCTGACCGCGCGGATCGTGCGGTCAAGTTCCCGTGTTTGTATTATGTCATGGGTAAAAGGTGCAGGGACTGGCGGGACCGAAATTATCCTTTTAATATCCTCTGACCACATCGACGCGGTTCGGAAGGGGATCGCCTTTCAACGCCATGTTCAGCAGTTTGGCGATCTCCTCGGCGCGCAATGTCTCCGTCTGGTCCGTGTTTTCGGCCAGGTGCGGGGTCATGATGACGTTGGGCAATTCGTGAAACGGATATTTGGATGGCGGCGTGTTCTTTCGATCTTCGACGGTTTCAGGGTAATTGTACCAGACGTCCAGCCCGGCTTTTATTTTGCCGGATTTGAGAATTTCATAGAGCGCTTTTTCGTCGATAATCCTTCCCCGCGAGATGTTTATGATGATGGAGCCATCAGGAAGCATCGACAGCCGTTTTTTACCGATCAGATTCTTGGTTTTATCGGTGAGCGGCAGCGATAGAAATAGAACCTCGGTATGAGGCAGGAGATTATCCAGCTCCGACGGGGGGTAGATCTTGATTTTATCGCCCTTTGATTTACCGCTGTAGTTTATGGCCGAGACATCCATATCGAAAGCCAGACAACGGGAGGCGATTTTTTGCCCGATGGAGCCGTAACCGAGAATCAGGGCTTTTTTGCCGGATATCAGTTCGGCGCAATCGTCGATATAGCGCGTGCTCCAGTCATTTTTTCGGAAGGCGGCATCTATCGAGATCACATTTTTCGCTGACGCCAGCATCAGGAGAAAAGCCATCTCGGCGGCGGGCAGGGCGTTGTGGTGGATATTATGCACGGGGATACGGGGATAATCGAGCATCAGTTTGCGTGTCGCGCGGGGCAGTCCCGCCCAGGGTATAATAAGGTATTTAAGATTGGTACAGGCTTCCATGATTTCCTTTTCAGGTACGCCGCTTACCAGAACATGGCAGGCCGGCGGATCGGGAAGCGAATCGCCCCAGGTGAGGTTGATGCTCTCATCCAGAAGAGCTTTCAGATTCGCGATGAAATACTCGTTATGTTCCCGGTGCAGGTGAACGTTCAGGGGCACGTCTACTTGTTCCTTTTACGTCGTTTACAATTTTCTTTAACATCAAGGCCAATTTAGGCAAATCCGTTCAAAATATAAACGATTTTAATTGCTTTACATATCAAAACCTCGAACCTTTAATAAAATGCCTCGTCCGGAAATCTGTTTCATATTGAATAATTTATTCGTCCCGTTGTATTATATACCAGCATGGGGAGGCACTAAAATATACTGTCCTGAATGCAGACCGGAACATGTTGAAGGGATCGGTTAAACGTTCCTTTAGCGAGATTATTATGCTTTCAGGAAATTGAAAGCCGGTTAGGGCAAATCGGGGATAAGGATCGCTTCCGATTCGGCCCGTTTATCATCTGAATATGGTTATTTCCCTCTCGGTTCCTCCGGAAGGGGGGAGGGTTTTATTTTTTTTCGAGTAATCGGCGTTTCTTTAGTTTCGGTCTTATACTTTAGATCCTCCTCCATAAGTGATAATTTTTCGGCCCTCAAATCTTTCTCTGGTTGTGGCTCATCCGGCAATG
This sequence comes from uncultured bacterium, assembly GCA_965602185.1. Taxonomy (GTDB): domain Bacteria; phylum Zixibacteria; class MSB-5A5; order UBA10806; family UBA10806. The sequence goes on along the minus strand of CBFCYP010000071.1, from coordinate 12,919 downwards.
GCTTTAATTGGAGGGAATCCAGGGCCGTATCGGCTTTTACGTCTTCAAGCATAGCCATTTGCCCTACCTGTTGAGGCCTGTCACCGGTTTTTGCGCAGGCCGAAAAACAGATCGCTAAAAAGAGAAAGACATAAATGAATCCGGCAGGGTATTTTAATTTTTTCATAAAAAATTCTCCTTTAAAAGCGGTCTCGCAAATCACTGGAGTCGAAACCAATTTTGCATTTCGTAGTCGGGACGGTTTGGGTCGGTAAAATCTGTCCAGATATAGACCCAGAGCTGTCCGGGCCGATATATGGACATGCTGGCATATACATAACGGGTCGCGAATCCCTGCCTGTATACGGTATAGATAAAATCCCTGGTTGATGTGTTCACTTCCTGAGCCCCCACTTCTCCCCAGTCGCAATCGTTAGGATGACATTTGCCCCAAATATGTATGTACCATGGCGGCCCCGGAGGATAAAGCTCGCCGTTCAGGATTTGATCCTGGCAGACAAAACGCAAATTAATTTTGGTAATGCCGCGCGTATTGGGATCGGTATTGACCCAGTTCCCGTCCTCCGGCGGGTCGGCGCATAATGAGAAAGCAGGTTCAATCAAAAATATGGTTGCCAGCGAAACAATTAATAATAGGGCAACCAACCTGATCAAGCTGGATGGCGAAGAATTTGAATCCATTTTTTCTCCTTTCCGTTTTTTTTAAGGCCTGAAAATGATGTAAGGTTCTGCAAAAAATAATCAGAGATTCCTCGGGCAAACCTTTAAATATATATCCTTTGGGGGGGGATATAAAAATATAGTGATTTTCAGGATGACCTGTCAATTTAATTTTTTACAAAAAATAATTCGCCCGGGACCATAAGTCCGGCAAAGTGATTCCAAAAATAATGAATTAATAATAACGCGGGCTATCGGCCGGGCCATTGTGGCGTCGGTTATCATGATCCCGGTGAATTCCAAAGCACGCTGGCGGTTTTCGGCGTTTATGTCTCGCCGTATATTTTGGACGTGCAATATCGTCTCAAATAAAAAATAGTTTTCTGAACTTGAATAAACTTCATACTTTTTTGTATAATATCGTAATGACGGGAGGTGTAAATATGTACTGTCCAAAATGCAGGGCCGAATATGTGGAGGGGATTACCGTGTGCCCCGATTGTGATGTTCCATTGGTTAGAAAGCTGTTGCCCGAGGCAAGAGTTTCGCATTCGCAGGCGTTGAAGATCGCGACCGTCCTGGCGCTTATCGGGATTTGTTTTAATTTTGCGGTAAGGACGCTATCCACTTTCGCGCAGGAACTTTTCAGGATCGCGGCGGTGGCTGAATCCGCCCGGATCGGCTTTCTGATTTCAAGTTTACTTCTGGCTTTTTTCTTTATTATGTTCTTAAAAGACTATGCCTCCGATAACAGGCCGAAGCTGAAACGAGCGGCGGGATGGGCCATCGCGGCGTCGGTCATAATGATTCTGATAAATATCAAACGTACCGTGGCCGTTTTCGATATTTACGTATCGCCGTATATATATGAGCATGTAATATCGTCACAAATACCGGACGTGATATTCCCCTGGATAGCCTCTCTTTTTGTCCTCTATTTTTTTGTAATATTTTACAAAGAGACGGTGAGATGGAATATGCCCGCACTGAGTAAGGCCACACTTGCCGCGGTTATCGGTTCGCTGATCGGGGCCATGCATATGACCTTTGTTTTCTGGAGCTACATATTCTCCGCCGATCCCAAATGGTTTTATACATTCTCCAAAACGATGATAATAGTTTTCGTACCGATTGTCACACTGTCTTTCATATTGAATTTGTATTTTTATATCAGGTTTTATAAGAGTCTTTCATCGGATTCGAATATTTAATTGTAGGGGAAAGGTGACCTCGCCCCTACGCCTTCAAAGCCCTGGCCGCGTCCCCTTTACTTTCGCGGGCTTGCTTTGTTTAATGAAATCTGTTCGCATTGGTTGAATTTGACGAAATCGAGGAGTTTTTTGGCGAAATAGGGCGGGAAAAGGTCGAAGTCCGTAAAACTTATCTCAAAAGCCAGATTCCGGATTAGAAGGGTCTTATTCTTTCTGTCGGCGTCGGGATCGAGTTATCCAGCAAACTGTTCGCCCCATAATATCGGTACCGCTAAATAACCGATTTTCTTTTTTTTCGGGGTGAGGTAGCATTCCAGGGTATAATCGAAACCGAAAAGCTCTATTGTCCTGTCGCGCTAAATGATGAAATTATCGAACGGGGAGAGCAGATGAACCCCGGGTGACGTTTTTTCAGCATACCGGCCGATTCAAACTGCTCTTTCAAAGCGTAATATTCGGATTTCGGATCGGAATTGATTGTTACAATAACGAACTCCCCGGACTCAACAAGCTCATTTATCGACTTTTTCATCGCGCCCCGACTATCGATCGTTATATACATCAATTTAATAAAGGATCCGAAAATAACAGTGGAAAATAGAAATGTACGATTTGCAGGGACAAAACACTGTTCCGTCTCTATTAAATTATATATTTCTCATCAATCCAAAATTATCCTCAGAGTAATTAAAACCCGATTATCTCCAGGTGCGCGTATTTGGCCATAAGCGTCTTGTTGCCGTAACGCTCGAACCGCACGGTTATCATCAGATCCGCGCCGCCGCCCTCGCGCGATACCACAATTCCCTGGCCGAATTTGTCGTGATGCACTTTCGTTCCCTCCGGAAGCATATCGTCGATATCGTATTCCTCAATCTGCAGTTCCAACGAACTGCGTTTTTTATATTTCTGATTTTTATTATAGCTTTTCACGGCGGCCGCCCCATAGCTGTTCCAGTAATTGAACCGTTCCACTTCCAGAAGATCCTCCGGTATATCCTTGAGGAATACCGACGGCCCGCCGGTGTAATCGCCCCAGCGTCGTCTGAAACCGGCCATGGATAGATAGAGCTTGTTCTTGGCGCGAGTCATGCCCACGTAACACAATCGCCTCTCTTCATCGGGATCGGATGAATCGTCGAAATTTCTCTGCAGCGGGAAAAGCCCGTCCTCCAAGCCGCTGATGAAAACCGTATCGAACTCCAATCCCTTGGCCGCATGGAGCGTCATCAATGTAACGGTGGGCGTGGAGTCATCCCAGGTGTCGATATCGGTAATAAGCGCCACCTCCTCCAAAAACCCGGCCAGGGTGGGCGATTCGCTGCGTTCGGCGTATTCGGCAATGCCGGCCACCAGCTCCTTGACGTTATCGGCGCGGACGTCCGCCTCGGGTGTGCCCTCGTTATAAAATGTTTCCAGGTACTGGATTCTCTCGATCAGCCGTGCCGCCAAATCGTTAGCCTTTAGTTCATCAATTTGGGAGGAAAGATCGTTCATAATTGATACGAACTTCTCCAGTTCCTTTCTGGCTTTGCCGCCGATCCCGGATTCCTCCAGTGAAGAAATTAGAACCGACATCAGGGGCTCTCCCTTCTCGCCGGCCAGCCGTTCCAGTTTCTCGACGCTTGTTTTGCCCACACCTCTTTTGGGGACGTTTATTATTCTCCGAAGCGCCAGATCGTCAGCCGGGTTGACAAGAATCCGTAGATAGGCCAGAATATCCTTTACCTCCGCGCGTTCATAGAATTTTATTCCCCCCACGATGGCGTAAGGTATCCCCTTGTATCTGAGCGAATCCTCCAGGACGCGCGATTGAGCGTTGGTCCTGTACAATATGGCGAAATCCGATGCCGCCTTGTCGTTGATCATCGCCAGCCTGATCTTCTCCGTTATGGATTCCGCCTCGTCAACCTCATCGCCGCATAAAAGCAGGGAGATTTTTTCGCCTTCGATTTTATCCGTAAAAAGCTTTTTCGATTTTCGTCCCGGGATTTTTGTTACAACATCTCCGGCGGCATCCAGTATATTCTGGGTCGACCGATAGTTCTGTTCGAGCTTTATGACCTTCGCCTCGGGATAATCTTTTTCAAAATCGAGTATGTTGTTAATATCCGCGCCGCGCCACCCGTATATGGATTGATCGTCATCGCCCACGACGCAGATATTTCGGCTTTCTTTCGCCAGAAGGTTCACCAGGCGATACTGGGCGTGGTTGGTATCCTGATACTCGTCTATCAGAATATATTTGAACCTGTTTTGCATATAGCGCAATACCGTCGATTCCTTCTCAAAAAGCTCCACGGTTTTCATGAGAAGATCATCGAAATCCATGGCCTGGTTTCTGAGTAGTCTTCTCTGATATTCTTTGTAGGCTTTGGAGATATTATTTTCGAGGAAATCATTTGCCTGCGAAGCGAATTTTTCAGCCGTGATCAACCGGTCTTTCGCCCCGGAGATACGGGATCGCGCTACCTGCGGCGACGGCTGCGCTTCGGGTATACCGAGATCCTTGTAAATCCGCTTTATCAGGGCTATCGATTCCGATTCGTCATAAATCGAGAAAGCCCTTTTATATCCCAGAGCTTCCGCGTGGTCTCTCAGGACACGGGCGCAAAAGGAATGGAACGTCGAAAGCCAGACCCGGCGGGCCTGTGGGCCCAGAAGTTTCACAACCCGATCCTTCATCTCCCCGGCAGCTTTATTTGTAAACGTAACTGCCAGGATCTGGTTCGGTCTCGCCCTTCCTGAGGCGATAATATGAGCGATCCGGTGCGTTATTACGCGGGTTTTGCCCGATCCGGCGCCCGCAAAAACTAAAAGAGGCCCCTCGATATGCGTCACCGCCTCTTTTTGCGGTGGATTCAGCCCTTTTAGATACGCCGGTTCCATTACGAATGCTAATATAAACGATAATGAAAGTAACTCAATTACATTCTCATGGTTTATGAAAGAGTTGTAATTTGCCCCGGAAAATCATACCGCATCGTTAGTAGACTTATTAATCTACTATGTTTCAGCCGGTTTTAAAGGGACCCGGGTCTAAACCGATATAATAAAGGGATTGTAAACGATATTTTAATCTATGGACCTATAGCTACGGACGGGTTCATAAGTTAGTCCAATTATTATGAAAATCAGTCTCTTGACAAAAAACGTGGTAGGCATTTGCATTGCCCTGACAACGCTATTTTTCGCGGGCTTCTATTATCACTACGAGGATATTAAAAAATACCAGATCAATTCCGTGATAGACGAACTGGAATCCACCGCATACATGATAGCGGCGAGAATAAATAATGAGCATAATTTTCATGATTTCGAGAATATTCAATTTATACTGGATCATTCCCTTCGTCATAGAAACGGTATTTTACAGACCGCTGTCATTGACACTCTTGATAACGTAATAGCCAGCATCCAAAAATCCGGGGAATTGGAAACCGAGAGAGAATTAACCGATCCGGTAAATGGGAAAACAAACAGGCTGGATACTTCCGGAGATATCTGGACATATACTCTGGTATTGAATATTCCCACAGAACCTGCGGATTTTTCATCCTTAAAAGGACGTCTGGTAATAACAAAATCGCTCAAGGAAACTCAGGAGCTATTACAATCAATTACGAATAACCAGTTGATTATATTTCTCGTAGCCCTTCTGGGAATGATCCTGGTAACCATATGGATTTCGACGGTCATGCTGATAAACCCTATAAGGAGAATCTCCAAGGCCACCAGGGAGGTGGCGGCGGGAGAATTCTCGCCCCTTCCGGAAATAGATACCCATGACGAAATAGGCGATCTGATCAGGTCCTTTAACGCCATGACGGAAAAGCTGGCTCTCGTCCGCGAAGAGCTTGAACATCATAATAAAAATCTTCAGGAAAAAGTGGTGGAAGAAGCCGACAAATTAAAACTTGCCACCCATCAACTACACCAGAACGAAAAACTTTCGGCCCTCGGTCAACTGATTGCCGGCGTGGCTCATGAATTGAATAATCCGCTGGCAATAATAATGGGCAATTCCCAGTTGTTGCTGGCTCTCAATCCTGATGATGAATTGAACAGACGTATAAATATTATATATCAATCGGCGGAACGGTCCCAGAAAATCGTCCAGAATCTGTTGTCGTTCGCAAGGCAGACGCCGTCTAAGAAAAGTTATGTCGGAATCAACGGTCTGATTTCGGATTGCCTGGAACTTAAATCATACGATTATAAAACATATAAAATAGAGACTGTTACCGATTTAGAGGAGGATCTTCCAAAAACAATGGCCGATTTCAACCAGCTGCAGCAGGTTTGCATCATAATTCTTGAAAACGCTCAGCATGCTTTAATGTCGAATCAGAATTCAAAAATGATGCGTGTAAAAACCGAACATAAAAACAGTACAATCATAATAAAATTCTCCGATAACGGACCGGGGATTCCGAAAGATTTACAGAATCGTATTTTCGAGCCATTCTTCACCACCAAAGAATTGGGCAAAGGCACCGGCCTGGGATTATCAATAGCATACGGCATCGTGAACAAACATGACGGCAAATTTTACGTGGAAAGCGAAAAGGGAAAGGGAACCACTTTCGTGATAGAGCTTCCTATTATAAAAGATCCCTCGGCGACCGATATCCAACTCCCCTCCGAGGAGGAGACGGTATCATCCCGGAAAGTTGAAAAACAGGCTCCTCTGGGCAAAAGGATATTGATCGTGGATGATGAAATCGAGATGGTTGATATGCTGTTTAATCTGTTAAAAAATGAAGGTTATCGGGTTGATACGGCGAGAAACGGCAAGCTGGCGCTGGAAAAAATACAGATCCGTGATTACATGGTTATTATATGTGACGTTAAAATGCCGGTTATGAACGGGATACAATTTTACGAGATATTGAAAGGACGCAAACCCAGGCTCGCCGAAAAAATAATATTTATAAGCGGCGATATAATAAATAAGGATACCATAAAATTTCTTAAAACCTGCGGATGTATGTATCTCGGCAAGCCGTTCAAGATCGAAAGTTTGAAAAACTGCGTTGCCAGCCTGATCTCCTCAAGTGAGTATGTTGAACCGGTCGCCCCCAGCGTATTCCTGGAAAAATCTATCTGAGGCGCGTCCTCCCACGAAACCTCAAAACAATAAATATTATCAATAAGGCGGAATTTAATCTATCCCGCAATAATTTAAAGAAATTTAAACATTTATATTGCCAACTGTTTTTTTAAGATTATCTTTAAAAAATTTGAAATTCCTGTAACGGGGCGGTCCTGTTTCCTTTTCATTTTGGATTGCCTTTTTGTGAGGATTTGTTTTGTGAAGAACCTTTTTTCAGGATATACGGCTTTTAGAAGGAGTGGTGTATGGACCTGACAACGCTATTGATACTGATCGGCATTGTGGCCGTCGTAATAATTTTCGTACTTGTTCTGCTATCGAAGCAGTACCGCAAAGTTGGACCTAACGAGGTTCTGATAATCTCCGGCGGCAGGAAAAGGACGGTTGTTGATCCGGACGGTTCTAAAAGGAAGATCGGTTACAGAATGCATATCGGAGGCGGTACTCTGGTTTTGCCGTTTTTGGAATCCGCCCAGGTTCTCCCTCTGGAGGTATACACCCTTGATCTTCAATCCAACGAGGCCATCACCTCCAAGGGGATACAGATCAACGCCTTCGGCCAGGCCCAGATAAAAATAGGGGGAGATGAGAGTTCCATCCGCCTTGCCGCGGAGCAGTTCCTCGGTAAAGGCGAGGAAGGGATAAGAGACGTGGCTTCAAAGATACTTGAAGGCCATATGCGCGCCGCTCTCGGGACCATGTCGGTTGAGGAGCTTTTTCAAAAAAGAGGGGAACTCGCCAACAATGTGAAACGATCCGTAGCCCAGGATTTTGCCAGAATGGGTCTCGACGTCCTCTCGTTTTCATTAAAAGACATCTCCGATACTTCGGGATATATCGAAGCTCTTGGAAAACCTCGTATCGCCGAGGCCAGGACCGAGGCCGCGGTTGCCGAGGCCAACGCCGAGAAAGAGGCCACCATAAAAGCGGCCGGGGCCAGAAAGGAAGCCGATATTGCGAAGTTTCAGGCCGAGACCGAGATTGCCGAAGCTAACCGGGAATATGAGCTGAAACGCGCGGAATATCAGGCCGCCGTGAACGAGAAAAAAGCCGCTGCGGATCTTTCCTACGAGCTTGAACGCCAGAAAATGAACCAGAAACTCAAAAAAGAGGAATATCAGGTTCGCCTTATAGAAAAAGAGGAAGCGACTAAACTCGAAGAGAAAGAGATTCAGAGAAAAGAAAAAGAGCTCGAATCCACTGTTAAGAAACAGGCCGACGCCCGGAAATACCAGGTAATGGCGGAAACGGAAGCGGAACAATACCGGCTGGGAGCGCAGGCTAAGGCCAAAGCGGAAGCCATAAAGCTCGAAGGCGAGGCGGAAGCGGAAATAATGCATAAAAAAGCGGAGTCCTATTCCGAATACAACCAGGCCGCGGTCTATGAGATGCTTATAAAAATCATGCCGGAACTCGCCCGCGCCGTATCCGAGCCTCTGAGCAAAGTAGATAAAATCGTAATGGTCGATTCCGGTAGCGGAGGCGGGGTCTCCAAATTAACGAAACAGGTTGCCGACGTTATCGCCCAGCTCCCCACCGTTGTGGAATCGCTTTCGGGCGTGGATCTGAAAAAACTTATAGAAAAAATCCCGCAATCTGACAAGAATCCAAAAAAATCAGGTGAGAAATCCTGATATCAGGATATCCCGTTAATGCCGCAAGGGGAATCTAATGCTTTCAGATAGAGTTCAACGAATCGGATTTTCTCCGACTTTGAGGATATCCGCCAAGGCCGGGACCATGAAGGCGGAGGGTATCGATGTAATAGATCTTTCCGTCGGCGAACCTGATTTTCCAACGCCTGAAAACGTAAAAGCCGCCGGCAAAAAGGCGATCGATCGTAACCTCACGAAATATACGGCGAATTCGGGCACAGTAGCTCTTCGCAAGGCGATTGCCAAAAAACTAAAAGAAGAAAACAACCTCGATTATTCCATCGATCAAATAATTGTCAGTTCCGGGGCGAAACAGTCTCTTTATAATGCCTGTATGGCTATTTTAAATTCGGGAGACGAGGCGATCATACCGTCTCCCTACTGGGTCAGCTATCCCGAAATGGTCAATCTTGCCGGGGGATCATCCGTTTTTATCCAAACTAAGGAAGAAAACGGATTCCGTATTACTCCCGAGGAATTGTCGGCCGCGATCTCGCCGTCCACAAAAGCGCTGATCCTGAACAATCCCTGCAATCCCTCCGGCGCCGCCTATACCAGAGAGGAATTGACCGAACTGGCAAATATTGTGGCCGATGAGGGAATAATAGTTATTGCCGATGAGATCTACGAGAAACTGTTATATGACGGTCTGGAATTTGTATCGTTTGCCGCAATCAGCGAAAAGATGAAAGCGCGGTCGGTTATTGTAAACGGTGTTTCCAAAGCGTACTCCATGACCGGGTGGAGGTTGGGCTATGCCGCCGGCCCCAAAGAGATTATTGCCGCCATGGATAAAGTTCAGTCCCACAGCACCTCCAACGCCTCCTCCATCTCACAGGAAGCGGCGGTGGAAGCTCTATCGGGATCTCAGCATGAGATCGCCAGGATGCGCGACGAGTTTCAGATCAGGCGCAATTACATGATCGATCGGATTAAAAACCTGGAGGGGATCTCCTGCTATAAGCCGCGCGGCGCATTTTATCTATTTCCGAATGTCGAATCGTATTTCAACAAAGAATACGAGGGTATGCAGATTCGCAATTCTTATGGATTATCCTATTATCTCCTCAAACACGCCCACGTGGCGGTGGTTCCGGGCGAGGCTTTCGGTAAAGAGGGGTTCATCAGGCTGTCTTATGCCACCTCCATGAAAAACATCGAAACCGCCATGAACAGAATCTCATCCGCGCTCGCAAAACTGCATGTCACCAGGCTCGAAAAGGCGATATCACTGAGCAACTTCGTAACCAAACGAAAGGGTATGGTGGCAACCGAGACCGCCATAGGATCGGATTTGCGGGACGCCATCGTAGCCGAAGCCGAAGTGCATCTTTCGCACCAGGGATATTTCGAATGGAACGCCAACATCAACGGCATAATTATCCAGCTTCGCACCAACCTGTCTCACCTCTATGATTTCTGGGTGGAAAACTGGTATCCGGGCCAGCTGGAGTCCGATCTCGAACCGCATGGCGTTATATACGCGGTTGGTTGGATTCCCGGCCGCGAGCCGAGGGCGTATTACCACAGTGGATCCCGCACTGCGGTATTGTTTAAATCGGCCTATTACGGCCAGCTAAGGTCGCTCGCCATCGGCATGGCCGACGATATATCATCGGCAACCTCCGATCTTTTCTCCGTGCGCGGTTTGGCGCTCGATTTCGACGGTTACGGCGCCATAATGATTGCCCCCAAGGGCACCGGCAAATCGAGATTTTTCGCCGAACTGCTTCGCAATCCCAAAGCCAAAATCGTAACTGACGATGTGCTTTTCGTCAGGGTGGGTGCCGATGCCGTGGCGGACACGCCCGAAAGAAAATTATACATGCAGGCCAAATTCGTCGAGCATTACCCCGATCTCGCGTATCTTTTCGATAAATCCAAATGCGAGAACGTTATCACCAGCAAAGAGGAATGCGATAACGGCCCCTGCGAGAGATCCGGGGAATGCCGTCTGGATAAGGGCGCGCCGTTCTGCTATGAAGCCTCCTCCGCCGCCAGAGTGATGTTTGATCCTTATTGGATCAAGGGACCGGAAAAACACGCCAAGCGCACGAAACTGAAATGGTCGCTGATTCTGAAAAACGATCCCATCAGTCCTGCTGTTTCAACGCCCACTGTTGACCAGGCGGTTTCCTACTGCGAGGACGGCCTGTCTCAATCCGGCGCCATGAAATCCACGCCGTTCTTTAATCCACATATATTATCCGACAGCTCCGATAAGAGAGATTCGCGAAAGCGGTTCTACAGAAAACTGTTCGAAAAGGCGAAGCCGCATTTTATCAATATCGGGGCCGCCGGTCACGACGAAATAACGACGCGGATAAAAAATATAATCGGCATTTGACATCGCCGGTTATCGGCGATAAAATAATAAAAAGCTCTAATCGGTTTAAGGGGGTATCGTTTTGCAGTTAATCCTCATCTTCATAGCCGGCGCGATATTCGGGGCGGCGGTGGTATACCTGGTTTACAGAAGGGCGAAGGCTATGTCCTCCGCCGAGGTAATACAATTAAGCGCCGAGATGGAGAACAGGTCCAAGTCGGCATTATTCGATCTTACCAAACAATCAATTGAGCAATTAACAAATATCTCAAAGCAGATTCTCGACGCTAAAACCTCCGAAACCTCCGCCCAGTTCGAGGAGAAGAAGAAGCTGATAGACCAATCCTTGACGAATATCTCAAAAGAAATGAAAGAGAAGCTGGAGACGGTTCAATCTTTGATGACCGAGATAAACAAACTGGTGCCGGAGAAATACGGCCAGGTCTCCACCGCGATGGAAAATATCGCCAAACAGAGCGATCGTCTCCGGGAAACCACGCAACTATTGAGCGACGCTTTATCCGGCTCGCAGGAGCGGGGCATCTGGGGCGAAAGAATGGCGGAGGATATCCTGAGAATTGTCGGGCTGATAGAGAATAAAAATTACATAAAACAAAAGACCATTGAAGGGGGACGATCACGGCCGGATTTTACCTTCCTGCTTCCCAATAATCTAAAGGTAAATATGGATGTTAAATTTCCGTATAACCATTACAAATCATATATCGAATCCGAAAACGAAACCGAGAAAGAACAGGCCAAAAAACAATTTTTGAATTCGGTCAGGGGACGTATCAAAGAGGTTACCGGCAGGGATTATATCAATCCCGAAGATAATACCGTCGATTACGTACTGGTCTTTATCCCCATAGAGCAGGTATACACCTTTATACAGGAACAGGATTCGGCCATCATCGACGAGGCTTTGAAGCAGAAAGTAATCTTATGTTCTCCGCTCACATTATACGCCATGCTGGCGTTGATACGGCAGGCCATCGATAATTTCAACCTCCAGCAATCGTCGAGGAAAATCCAGGAGCTCCTGGGCGGCTTTTCGAAGCAATGGGGTAAATTCATAGATTCAATGAAAACCGTCGGCGACAGACTGGACAGTACCAGGAAAGCGTATGACGAAATGATCGGCGCGCGCTCTCGCCAGCTCGACCGCCAGGTGAAAGCGATAGACAATATTAACCGGGCCGATGGTATCAGCCCGCATATTATAAATGACGATTCCCCCCCGGAACTGGAGGATAAGACCGGGGAGGATGAAGATCTATTGTTGTAAAGCAGGAATTTATGAGGTTCCGGTAATAATACTGATAAAGCCATAAGTATAGTAAACCGTCCAATTTGATTTTGAATTTTAGAGGACAATTATATTTAAGGAGGTAACGTGAAAAATAGAGTGATGGTTATACTTATCGCCTTTATAACGCTATTATCGTGTTCACAGATGCCCAGACGATATGGAAAACCACTTACACAAGAAGAGACAGCTGAGGAAAACAGGAAACTTTATTTAAAAGTTGAACAGAAAATCCAAGAGGGCAAGGTACAATTTGAAGGGGGTAATGGGTTAAGTCTTGAGAAAGCTATCGAAATAAAAGGCGCTCGAAATACCGATGAGGGAATAGCTGCTGAGAACATCTGGATTATGGAACGTCATGGAGAAAGAGGAATTGACTGGAACAAACTAGGTCAATCATTAGATTTTTCGGAAGACAATCGCAGGCAATTTGACATAATAGATATAGAAATTATCTCGACCGGCGAGAAGATCGGCTATTTTTTTGATATTACATCCTTCTTTGGAAAATGGTAGTATACCAATCATGACACCTATGACACTCATAATAATGCTGGCCTATTCTTTACCGCTTCTTCCCGACATTGGCCTCCAGCTTCGCGATTTTACCCAGCAGTTCGTTATACCCTTTCTCGTCCCATT
>CBFCYP010000070.1:0-16425 GCA_965602185.1 uncultured bacterium | reverse complement strand
AGCCGCGATAGAAGGGTGATAGCCAAGGGTGATGTCTGCATCGAGGACATGGATGAAGACGTGATTCTCGACTGCGGCAAAGCCGATTATTTTCGCCGGTCCCGTCAGTTTTACGCTTACGAAGAACCAGTTTTAATCTTGAATCCCTATGATGATTCATCAAGGATCGAGATTTCCGCGAAACGTTTGGAATATTCCGCCAATGATTCCAGCGGTTCGGCATACGATTCCGTTATGATTGTCAGGCAGAATCTTACGGCAAAGGGAGAGAAAGCCGATTTTACACGAAATCCTGAAAGCGTGGTTATATATGATAATCCGGTGGTCATACAGGAGAATAACCGGCTCACGGGGGATACGATTTCCATATTTTCCAGGGAAAGGAATATTGAGCGGCTGGTTACGCGGGGGAATGCCGGCGCCCTCTACACTATCCAGCCCGACACTTCGTATGAGGATTTTACCACCGCGGAGCTTACCGGAAAAGAGCTCGAGGTGTTTTTCGAAAATGATAAAGTCAATAAAGCGGTTATGCGCGATAACGCGGTCTCGGTTTATATCCCCGCCGTTACCGATACCATCACCAAAGGGACGAACCGGGCCTCCGGCGATTCCATAACTTTATATTTCGACGAGGGCGCCATTCAAAGGGTGTATATCTCCGGCGGCGCCGAGGGCAAATACATTGAGCCTAAGACAACCGGGCAAGACAGCGCCTATTACGATACCACAACCTATTTCGGGAGCGTGATAGACTACGATTTCAGTAAGTCGAGCATATCGCTATTTAATAACAGCTCCCTGTATTATCAGGACATGACTTTGCGGGCCGGGAACATCAATTATGATATTAATGATAAGATCTTGTCGGCTGAGGGATTAAAGGACGATTCGAGCGGAGAAGTCTCCCAGCTGCCGGTCATCGTTCAGGGTACCGAAGAACTCGACGGGGTCCGGATGATCTATAATCTGGAAACCGAGAAGGGACAGGTATCTCAGGCAAAAACCGTCTATGAGAACGCTTACTATAACAGCGAAAAAATCAGGCAGGTTTCGGAAAAGGAGATGTTCGTTTCGCAGGGCAATTATACGTCTTGCGATCTTGAAGAGGAAACGCATTACCACTTTCACAGCGATAAGATGAAAATGATCGGCAAGGATAAAGTCGTGGCCAAACCGGTAATACTCTATATCGGGGAAATCCCGGTATTCGCTATCCCTTATTACGTTTTTCCCATCAGAAAAGGGCGACATTCGGGATTTTTAACGTTCGAGATCGGGAATTTCGAAAGGGGAGAGCGTTTCGTCCGCAACGTCGGCTATTACTGGGCGGCGTCCGATTACTGGGACCTGGAAACGAGTCTCGATTTTTATGAGAATGAGCGAATAATATTGAATAACAGCGTCAGATACGGCCTGCGTTATAAACTAAATGGAAACATCGGAGTCAATTACGCGCGGGAAACGGGCTGGGTCGATTTTAAACGTAGTATAAGGACAAGATGGCGTCTTAATTTATCTCATAGACAGACGATTAATCCCACCGTCAATCTGGCGGCGTCCGGAAGTTTTGTATCGGATAAGGATTTTATAGCGGACAATATTTATGATCCGGAAGAGCGCCTCAACAGGACGGTGAGATCGACGGGGAGCCTGACAAAGAGATGGAAATCGTCCTCGCTGGTAATTTCGGCCGATCAAAACTGGAATCTTGATAACGACGCAAGGCTGGAACATCTCCCGTCGGTAAGATTTTCTCGTTCGTCTTTGCCCATTTTCCCGGACCCTACCGTCTCCAAAAAGAAAAAAAGGGTTAAGCCGTGGGAGGAACAGGAGGAGCCCAAAAGGAGATTTTACCATAGTATATATTTCAGTTTTAATACGAACGGCCAGAATCTGATTCAGCGCCTGAATCTGACCGATACGACTCATTACTGGAGGCGGTATCAAACGCTTCATTCGACGGCCTCGTTGAGCAGCCCCCAGAAAATTTTCGGAGTCCTCTCCGTGGAGCCGCGAACCAATGTGACACATACGGCATACCATCTCGAATGGAACCGCATAGTGGAAGATCTCGGCCTCGAGACCAGCAGGCTTTTTACCAGGGAGACCTACAATCTCGGGGTGAATGCGAAAACCGATTTATACGGCACTATATACCCGAATATTCTGGGTATAACCGGCCTGCGCCATGTGATGACACCGTCGGTCAGTTACACCTTTACTCCGGAAATAGAAAATAACGAGGAATACAGGGAATACACCGGCGTGGGGTCGTTATCGAGAAGATCGAAAAGGATCGGCTACTCGTTAAACAATCTATTTCAATCGAAATATGTGACGGGAGAAGACGAAAAGAAGCTGGATTTATTCACCATGAATATAAGTGGAAGCTACGATTTTGTTCAGGAGATAAGGAAAATAGGAGATCCGACTTTAAGCGTTCGGACCTCGGCTCTGCCCAATTTGAGCATAACCTACTCGTCGGGCTATTCTTTTTACAACTTCGATGATTCGCGCAGGGCGTTGACGAATCCTCGCCTGAAAAATGTGAGCATCTCGTCCTCTTTTAAAGGCGGATACCGCCCCGGCGCCGAAGGCGGTGATAAGGGAGATGAAGATTTTCCCGGTGGAAATGGAGTTAGATCGCCATTCGACAGCGGCAGGAGAGGCGGGTCGATTTCTTCGCAAATAGGTTTCGATTTTACTCTCTCGCATAGATATACCATGACCAAGACCCAGACCGGAACCAATAAAACCCAATGGCTCAATTTCGCTATCAGCCTCAAGCCGGCATTAAAATGGAATATGTCTTACGAGAGCCGGTACAGCATCGAGGATAAGAATATAGCGTCCCAATCATTGACAATCACCAGAGATATGCATTGCTGGGAAGGGAGTTTCGTGTGGATACCTAGCGGACCGATCGCGGGTTACTACGTGAAAATATTTATTAAGACCCTCCCCGACATCAAGGTGGAAAAATCCGAGGGAGGAGTAAGAGGCAGATATTATTAGAAATAAATTAATCAAAAAACCGATTGACAACCGACGGACATTTGGCCTAAAAAATAGCAGTCATAGGAAAACTTAAAAAAGAGGTTAAGAATGAACAAAGATCAGATGATTGAAAAATTAGCCGAGGATGTCGGCATCACCAAATCCCAGGCCAGCAAAGCAGTAAAGTCCATGTTTGACGGCATAGTCATGAGTCTTCAGCAGGGAGACAAAGTCAGCGTATCCGGGTTCGGGACGTTTGACATTTCCAACAGAAAAGCGCGTACTGGAAGAAATCCCCAAACCGGCGAGGAAATTCAAATTGCCGCGTCCAAGGTACCTAAGTTTAAGGCCGGCAAAGCATTTAAGGAAGCGTTGAAGTAAATTTGTAAAACTCGTTTTTTCTGCCCCGTTTAACGGGGCTTTTTTTTGTGGACAGCCATAGTTTTAAAGGAATAAATTCCCTTTATGGGACGCGTATTTAAAATAATATTTATTTGTTTAGCGTCTTTGACCGCGCTGGTCGTTATAACGCTGATAGGTCTTCGAATTTATTTCAACGACAGCCGGATAAAAACCATCATAGCGGATACCATCAAAGAAAACACCGGCGGCTACGTAACTATAGGTTCTCTGGATATTCACGGCTTCATTAAAATCGAACTCAAGGACCTGGAATTGAGAAATGAAAAAAGCGATTCCGTCTGGCTCAGGATTGCCAATCTCCGGGCAGATCTCGAACCCCTCCGACTTGTGACCGGCGATCTTCATGTATCTGATTTGATAATTACGGATTTATTTGTAAACTATATTCATATTCCCGAATTTCGCAAAGTATTGGTAGAGAGCGAAGCGCCGTCGAAAGAAACAAAATTGCCGTTCGATTTTATCATGGATCGGTTTGAGCTTGCGAATTTAGTGATATCGGGACCGGAGGCCGAGCTGGGATTCGATATAATCATGTCACGAATATCGTTCCTGGCTACAGATAATTTTTCGGCGACTTACTCTCTGAATACGAATAAAGGAATGGTTCATTATTATTCCGAAGATTTTTCTCTGGCTGGAACCTGCGATATTTCGGCCGATGGTGTGCTGTCCTCCTTGGATAATACGTCTCAGGATTTTAAAGCAAGTTTATCCGGCATCAGGATTTTTGCGGGGGAGTCGCTTTTTGTGGATAATTTTACCATGACGTTAAATACGATTTCGAAATTCGGCGAAAAACTCGTTGCGGTTGATGATTTAACGTTCGAACTCGACGGAAAAGAGATTCTGGGTTTTGCAGGGGAACTCAGATTGAATGAGAATCCCGAATTATCCTTGCGGGCGAGAGGTAAAAGCTGGGATATCAGCGCCCTGAACCCGCTTTTAGATGATTTCAAAATCCCCCTGTTATTAACCGGAAATATTTCAATAGAAGATTTGTCAATTTCAGGATCACCCTCTTATTCCTCGTACGATTTTACGATGGACTTAAATGATGTGGGGATCGATTATGATAACTTGATTTTCATGGGGGGATTGAGCGGTTCGATATATTCCGGCGGCGAGCCCGGGCTGATCGTATTCGGAAGTTCCCTTACGGCCGATTCGATCTCGGGCAGGTCAGATTCCGACCAGTTGTTCAGCGTGTATAAATTGTCGTCGGCCGTGGAGGCCGAGATATCGAGTTCAGATATCTATTTCAATATAACCACCGGTGTCGCCGATTTTTTTGACGGAGAATTTGATATTTTCGCATTCACCGAGAGCTCGAAAATAGACGGCGATCTGAGAATCGAAAATGTCAATCTATCTAAGGCGATCTCTACTTTTTTAGCGGGTGAAGATATCGATTTCAGCGGGCTTTTTGATATGGCGCTGAAGGTATCCGGCCGTACAGACTCCCTTCAATCTAATTTGTCGGCAAGCCTGGAAAATCTTAAAATCAGGCTCCAGGATGATTCGCTCTATATTCCTCGACAGGATTTTACTCTTTCCGCCTCGACGGTTATAGATAAAGAGTCCGTTAATTCCAGGTTCACCTATGATGTTCAAAAAAGCATTTCCGGCGAAGGTGAATTTCTATATCCGTTAAAACCGGCCCCTCTTGACAGCATAATCATGTCCTATAAAATGAATCTCGATAATTCGGTATTGCCGTCATATCTTCCATCGGCCGCCCTGGAGGCGCTGGGGACGGTGGAACTCAATGGAGGCAGCGTAATCGACGGGAGGTTTTCAAGCCCCGCCGATACGTTCATGTTCACCGGTTCCTCAAAACTTACAATCGAGCCCACCGATATTTTAATCGATGACTTTCAAAGCGTGCTGTACAGCCTTATAAGCGTATCGGAGTTGGAGATCAGCGAAAGAGGCGTATCATTATTTTCGAATTCCGGTATAGAGGATTTATTCAACGCGAATTATTCCGAGCTTGATTTCTCCGGTGTCACCATCGAAGGCGAAATAGTCTCCCTGACGGACACGACCTGGCGCATAACTAATATGAATGCGAAAATCCCGTCTTTAAAATCGCGCCTGGATCTCATGGGCGATTTTGGTTATGCCGCGGGCGCCCCGTTTTCGAACTTAACCCTTTATTTCACATTCGATTCTAACGAGCCCATAGAGATAGGAAACCAGCTTTACGTTAAAGGACTATTGAAAGCCGAGATCAAAGCCGGCAGTATTGATACGTTGCTGGAATACTCCGGCGAAGCCGATTTCAGCGGCGTGGAAATCGAATCCCGGGGCGTTTTCAAATGCGGCGATGTAAATGGAGATATTCCGTTTTCGGGAAAAATCAATCTGCGGGATTCGATGTTTGTGGCGGGGGGAGACATAAAGAAGATTTCCGGTTCGGGTTACCAGAGAGCGAGGTTGGCGAATATGCTCGCGGGAGAATACGGCCGCCTGAAAATAGGACGAATAGAGGCCGAACCTTTCTACATATCCGATATTAACATAGACGCGAGATTCAGAAACGGCGTTTTCGATATTCCTTATTTGACAGGAGAACTTCTGGGTGGGAATTTTTACGGTTTACTGCAGGCGGACTTGAGTGATGTTAACTTGATGCGCGAAATTCCAAATTACGAGGCGATGCGCTATAAATTAGACCTGGAATTATCGAATCTCGATTTTAACCAGTTGACATACGGCCTGGGACCTTTCAAAGAGCGCGCTGATTTCGGCGCGGATGCGCATTTTCGGGGAAGCGGCATAATCGCCCCGGAGGAGGATTATACCATATCCGGTTCCTTTCATATTACGAAAATGGGACCGGGCGTGGCTCTCAGAGTGCTGGACGTGCTGGACCCGGAGAATTCGAATCCCAGTATCCTGCAGACCAAAGAACTTTTAAACAGAAAACTGCTGGGTTTTATAGACATGAGTTATAAGCCGAAGAATTTTTCTTTTGATCTCAAGCACGGGTCTCTCTATCCCCGTTTATTCATGGACCAGCCCTTTTTTGCCGATGTTCTGCCGCTGGTGCGGGTTCCCATGCCTGTCGAATACGGACGTATCCCGGTAAAATCGCTGTTGGCCAACTTAAAGGAGGAATCATGGTAAAGTCATACCTGTTTTTCGTTATAATATTATCAGCGATTTGCGCCTGTACCATTAAGCCGCCCGAGGTTCACATAACCGCGGAAAAAACCGCCCTGGAAAATCAGATGTTCGGGGAAAAAGCCAGGGTGTCCAGCGATCCCTCGACATCTATCGCCGTCTGGGCGTCATTGGAAAAATATTCCTGGGAGGGCGGGGATGAAGAGCTGTTGACTCGTTACAGAGATGAATATAACAAAAGACGATTGACGCTGGCCCAGATCAGAAGAAAAACGATGAGCGAATACATAAATGAGTTGAAAAGGCAGGGAGCGCTCGGAGAGTCCTATGACGGACGTATCGTTATAATGGCGGACAGCATTGACGCAGGGAATCAAATAAGTAAAATCGTCGAAGCCGAAAATAGTGACAGGGAGATAATCCTGGCTTTCTATTTTGAATCCAGGGGCATTGAGGACGAGACAGACAAATCGGGGGCGAGAATTGAATTCGCGCAGGTGATGGCCCGGCTCTCGCCGGACGGAACCCGGATCGAGGATTATGAAGGTAACTGGACGGTTAAATAGATAATGTATAGATTTCTTTTAATCTTCATTTTATTTATTTATCAAGCCGGGAATCCGGGCGCGCGCGGTTTTAACCTGCCGCAAAATATATCATCGTCATTAAACAGGGAATATGATCCCTCATTATCTCCCGATGGCAGGTATGTTGCATACTGCGCGGAATCAAACGGAGATGAAAATATATGGCTGCTGGATCTGGATGGCCGGCGCAAGCGACAAATAACACTTCATTCGGCGTCGGATTATTCCCCGGAATTCCTGGGAAACTCGAGGATTTTATTTGTATCGAGACGGGGTAATAGCCTGGGGGAGATCTTTATAACAGACGTCAACGGGAAAAAGCAGGAAATGATCGTGGGGGGAGAAGGTTATTTCGATACTCCCGCTGCCACAAACGATGGAAAGCGGATCGCCTATGTTCACAGCGATCTGAACGACAGTTTGTTCATATACATATATGATATTAAAAGAGATGAAAAACGAAAGGGACCCCGGGGTCTGGATCCGTCATTTTTCCCCTCGGGCGACAGCCTGATATTTGTATCGCCGGTGGGCGACGCGGGCTTTAACCAACTTGCCGTTTACAGTCTGATTGATTCATCAATCATATTCCTCGATGCCGGAAGAGGATTGCATCTTACCCCGGTTATTCTGAGCGGTGGGGACCGTATTCTATTTGAAAAAAAATCGAGAGATACCAACGGGGATGGACGAATAACTATCAGCGACAATTCGGATTTAATGATTCTAAACTTATCTTATATGAAATTAAAGAGACTGCTGCCGGGATTGGAATTCTCTAATCCCGATGCCTCAAAGAATAATTTAATAGTGGCGCAGGGTGACGATGGAAATATCTATCTAATCCCTCCGGGCGGATTAACCGAAAAAGAACCGGATGGTCAAAGCCAATACGAATTATGCGACTCGTTGGTTATACAATCATTGACTTCTAATGATTCCTTGATCGGGGGGATAGCATGTTATGAGGCCTATAATTATTACCCGGAGAACTGTAAAGAGCTTATCACAAGATCGGCATTAATTTACGCGGGATTGAACATGCATGACCTGGCCCTGGATATTCTGGCGGGCCTGGACATTTACGCTGATTCATTGTTTGAATATGAAATTAAGTTGACGGAAGCAAAAATAAGACACGGGATATCTAATAAGAAGAAATATTTGAAAGAAAAGTATAAAGCGATCGATATCTGTAAGACGCTGTTAGGTGATGAAAAACTGCCCGATAGCATAAGAAAAGAAACGTATAAATTTTGCATAGAACTCTATTTCAACGAAAAGATGTATGATGATGGGAAAAGATTGATAGAAGACGGAATAAGCGAATTTAGTGACGATGTTGGCATATTGGCGATACTGGAACGATGGGAACTGAAATACCTGGCAAGTACATATGCCGGAGATATCAACGATTTAATACCTTTATATATAGAACTGATCGAAAAATACAAATTGAAAGCCGAAACAAATGAAATTCTGGTAAAGGACCTGATAGAACTTCTTACCGATGCGGCTTCCGGCAATGTACTGGATGAACTCGAAGAATTAAGAAATAACTATGAATGGCATCCGCTTCTATCGGGAATGGCGTCGCTGGAACAGGCGAAAATATTGTCGCTGCAGGGGCGAAAATCGCTCTCCGAATGGAGACTGAAAGAAATTTCGGAAAAGTATGTAGATAATCCGGGGTTGAGATTCGCGGTGTTCGATGAACTTTTCGACCTTTATATGGACGGCGATATTTACGATAAGGCCGGGGTCATGATCGACTCCGCATCGGCTTATATTGATTTTATAGATGATTATCGAACCGTTGAATCTTTCAAAATCAAAGCGGCGGAATATTACGCTTTTATGGGATACGAGAAACTGAAATACAACGCTGCTGAGGCGCGGGATTTATTCATAAAAGCTCTAACTTATAACGCGAATAATTACAACGCGATCTGGGGATTGGCCGCGGCCGGATATGACCCTAATGACAACAACGGGTTCAATGATATAGTCTCTCATACATTATCCGAGGCGGGTTTAGCCTACCTGGAGGCTTTGACATATATAGTGAACTTTGAGAATAATAATAAGGTATCCGATCTGAAAAAAGCCAGGGCGCAGCTCTTGAGGGTTATTGAAAAATATCCTTCGTTTCCTTTAACGTACATGTCGATAGCTTATACCGGCTGTCTGCTGGAGGGGAATTTAAAAGAATCTCCGGGTCTATATGAAGAGGCGGTGGAGTATTCTTTCAAGGGAATTTCCCTGGTAAAGGGTAATAAAGATCTCGCGTATGGTTTCTATCTGAATTTGGGAGAGGCGTATTTCGGACTGACACAATATAACGAGGCATTTAGATATTATAAATCGGCGAAAGAAATTAACATCGCGCTCGAAGACGATCTGAAGTTCATAAAGAAATACGGCGAAAGCGCGCTTTATATCGACAGTATTGAAACGGCAAAGGAATATTTCGAAAGGCTTTACAAAAAATCTATCGATTCCGGCGATGTAAAGACCAGGGCCTTTGCGGCTTTGAAATTGGGATTATTGAATCAGCTCCAGGGAAAATATATCGAGGCCGCCGAATTATACGAAGAAGCCAAAATATATTACAGCGCCCGCAATGACGGCAAGACCGTGATGGATTTATTGAAGGCGCAGGCGTTTTGTCTGAAGATGACGGGAGATGATAAATCCGCGTCAATATACGCAGGTGAGGCGTTAAGATCGTTAGGAAAGATCAAATATAAAGAAATAAAATATGATAACAGGGTTAAGTTTATTTTGTGGCCTTTCGGTATAAATATACCTCTCATCGAGCTTCTCCCCATGAGATTCGGGGGATCGCTTTATCCCAAAGGATTCACCCCCGCGGCCGACGAGGCTTTCCTTCTGGAGATGGCGCATGAAGGCCGGGAAATAAACTCCGAGATAAGCTTAAAAAACAGGCAAATCGAGATTCTCGAAAACTCAGACGAAGAGGTAAACAGCGTAGATTTGTGGGATAAAGCCGGCGCTAAATATCTCGAAATCGGCTATACTGATTCATCCATGATATCGTATAAAAAGGCGTATAAACTTTGCATGAATCTGGAAGATTATCACGGCGCCTATATCGAACTTCTGAATTGGGCGGAGGCCGTATTTTATTGTTATCCCGGATCGGATTATGTCGCGGTTCTAAAACAGATGGATGAGATCGAGGATAAAGCTCTGGATCTGTATGATTATATATTGCCGTCCTATCCCAATGCCAGGGCGAACCTGAAAAATATTGTCGGCTTGGCCGAGTATATTCGCGGATTGATTGAATCCGGTAACATTCTGTATGAAGGCCATTCTGATGTAAATGGTTTTCTGACGGATCTAAATAGCGGCGCCGACAGGATATATGAAAGATTTTCAAGGGCGGTTTATAGTTTCAGGGACGCCCTGGCGGAGCTCGTTCCGGGAGAATATCCCGATATCGAAACCGGACTTTTATTGAATATCGCGGTGGCGTCCTATTCTCTGGGAGATTTTGAGGGCTTAAGATCGTCGATAAAAAGCGCGAATAATTCAGCCATTTATTCGACATCGGCAAGATTGTACGCCAGGCTGCTCGCCCTCGACGCGATGATTGGCAATAATGACAGGGATAAATATATCGAATCCTTGAAGGACGCCGTCAGATTATACGAAAATATGCCGATCGACAAAAGCCACGTGATCGATACCCCCCTTCTGGAGACCGTATATACGAAAATTATCGAATATTATATAAAGGAAGGCGATATATATTCCGGATTATTTTACCTGGAGAGCATGAAAAATCTTCTCCTTGCGGCACGATTGAGTCAAATAAGCGCGGTTAAATATAAAACGGAGCGCTTCAGGGCCAACCTTAATTTGCTGGGACAATATCAGAAAAACCTGATCGACCTTTACATGGAGAAGAAAAAACTGGAGGCGATTGGAGTTGCCGGAAAAATCAGGCTCCGGGAAGTAACGGAAAATATATTGAAAATTAGAGGCAGGATACTGGAATTACGCCACCAGACAAAAGAACTGGATCCGGTGGCATATTCCTCTCTCGTATTTGATCCGCCGTCCGTAATATCTCTTATAAAGGATATCGCAGACGACGAGATATATATTGTTACCTTTAAAATTTCAAATGAAATCGCCCTCTGGATTTGCAGAACTGATTCGCTGGATCTGGTGCTTTTAAATGATCCGGCTGATTTTAACGAATCCGAATCTATCGAAGATTTAGCCGGGTTTAATATTGTAACAATAATCTCTTCGAACATTATTTATGAGAGATTACGGGATATAATTTTAAGAAAATCTCCGGAGATTATCATTAAGCGGGCAAATTCCCTGAACGACGCTCATAAAACGGGAATCGGCGGAATCAAACAGGTAACCGGGATCGTTATATTGAGATTTAACGGTTTTGTATTAACGGATAGGATGACGGATGAAATCGGGGCGGACATAGTTAATTATGATTCGTCATTTCATGAAATCGATCTCTCAAAATACGGTTGGATTATTTTTGACGGAAAATTAGTTGAGGACGATAAAAACTTTACTCTTTCAAGCTGGGGGGGTATTGGAGGAGACGGCGATAATATTAAGTCGGATAAATTTGCCATAAGAAATCTGCCGAAAATTAAAAACAACGCTTTTGGCGTAATCATAATTGATCCCGCGAATGAGTTAGAGGAGTCAGAAAATGCGATATTGATAAAACTGATTGAAAACATGGGGACGAACGCCGTCCTCAGGATAGAAAACATATCGGATTCCGTGGCCTTGGAATCGGATATAATAAAATTCTTCGACAGTTTGGAGTCTGGTACTCCGATAAGGTCTTATTCCGGGGCTTTAAATCAGGGAGTAAACGTCGGCAATGATAATAATAGTTATAGTATTTTATATTATGGCGACAACGGTTGGAGCAGGAACGAGGAGGATCTGCATATTAAAGATTTGTTCAATGAATACGTATTGATCGGGAATCAGTTTTATATTCAAAAAAATTGGGAAATGGCTGAAAAGTATTATGGCCTGGCGTTGAATACTGTGAGCAACAGGAAATTCGATAGTAAGATGAAAGCGCATGTCGCCGGCAAATTGATGAAAACATACGAAAAAACCGGGGAATATAATTATAGAATTCAGCGGGATTTCGGAAAATTTATTGACGTTTTCGAAAAAGCCGGCGATTCGCTGCACCTGGCAAAAATCTATTATGACATGGCGGAAATAAAATTCGAAAATAATGAACTACAAAAATCCATGGAATACGCCACAATGTTAATTGAAATAACGGAAAAAACGAGAGATGTCTTATTGAGGGCGAGGGGATTTGCCGTTCGGGGAAAAGCGTTGAAGGAAAAAGGCGAACTTGATAAAGCGCAGGCGGATTTATCAAAATCGCTGGAACTATTCCCGGGCAATAATATAGAAGATAAGTTGTGGTCGGGATTATACCTGGCGGAAATATACAATTTGAGGGAGAGGTACGGACAATCGAAAACGCAGCTCGATTCGCTGGAGGTTCTCATAGATAAAAACCCGGAGAATAAGATATATCGCGATTACCTGGTTCAGCTGTCGAGATACCTTATCGGTACATTTAGAAACGAAACCGCGAGGCGGGAACTGGAATCTTTGTTAAACGAAAATAAAAATAACCCGGAAGCGGCTATTTTACTTGGAAAAATATATTTAATGAGGGGAGATTTCGAATCGGCGCTGGAGTTTGCGCAAAAAGGCCTCTCCTTATTTAAGGGTAGAGGAAAATCAATTATAGTTATGGAAGCTTATGACTTGCAGGGGGACATTTATAGAGCTACCGGTCAAAAGGAAAAATCGTTGATTAATTACAGGCTGGCCGAAGACGCTATAGGTAATTATGAATATCGAAAGTTTTCGGATCTGCTGAGATACAAAATCGCGCTGGTTTCGGATAATGAAAGTAATAATACCGATTCTCTATATAATGATATAATTTCGGATTCGAAAACAGAATATGTTAAGAATCTGTGCCGTTATCAGCTGGGTTACCGCGCGGTTGTAAAAGACAATATGGAAAAAGCCCAAAATTATTTTGTGGAAATTTCCGAATCAAACAATAAAAATACATTGAGATATCTCGGATGGAGGGCATTTTATAATCTGGCGCCAATTGCCAAAAAAGAAAATAAATTAAATTATCTGGAATCTGCCGAACGGTTACTGGGAGAATATCCTATAGAACCGGATTATGTAAAAGCCGCCTATGGATTAGGGGAGGTTAGAGCCGATCTGTATAATATGGCAGCTGATATTATGATAGGCGAGGGGAAAGCGACATCGGCGGTGAATTATCTGGAGACCGGTTATTCGCAAAAGATCTCAGGACGGCATTTTTCGGTCGGGAATTTCGATTCGACTGAAAATATTATTTTAGACCATCTGTTTATGAATGAAAAAGAGGGCGATTACATAGAATACACGGATAATGAGTTTGAATCTATGGAAAATAATTTAGCCTATGGCGTATTATGGGGGGTAAGACCGGATTCCGTCGAGGAACTCCAGGGCAATTTAGATAAGAATGAGTCAGTTCTTAGGTTTTACTCGACCGATAGCGGCTTTATGGCAGCTTATGTAGATAAGGATTCGATTTTCGTTCATAAGTATGACTTCAAAGATGACGCGCTGAATAAATCGCTTATGATGATGGACGACCTTCTGGCGGACCAGCAAAAAGCCGACTCGGTCATGGAGAAATGGTACAGTGAGATGATTTCTCCCGTGGAGAGATTTCTGGAGGACAAGGATAGAATTTTGGTGATTCCCGACGGCATGCTGTTTGCTTTTCCTTTTGAGACGCTTAAAATGCCGGATGGAGACTATCTGTCGGAAATGTTTATTTTGAAAAGGCATATATTCCTGCCGCGGGAATTCCCAGAAGATCCGCGTGAAGAAAATCCTGTGGTCCCGGAATTTGAGATGGGCTATGATCCCGATGTCCGGTTAATTCAATATATCGCCGAACCCTTGTTAAAGCCTGCCGGGGTAACCGACAGTAGAGTAAGATTCTACTCCGGGGATTTTTCGTTCTTTGATGGTTCACACGAAAGAAAACAAAAAATTACCTGTATGGTAAAACCATTGGGCGGAGATAATTATCTAAATCTGGCGTTACAGGCAGTAATGAGCGCGCGGGACGGCAACGTCGGGTTTGTATATCCTCTGTGGGATATGTCGAATGAGAGCAAAGCGGCCTTTTATTGGAGATTCCTTCTAAGCCTGGCCGATGGAAAAGGCTATTGGAATTCCTATCGTATCTCCCGGTCGTGCATTTTTGGCCATTACGACGGTCTTCCTAACCTATGGGGAGCAAACGTGTTCATGTCACTCAATTAGTGTCGTATTCGGTTGACAGATTTGAAACGCGATTGTAGTTTTTTAATATGAAGCTCTTAAAAGAACTCGAAAAAGATAACCGGGATAAAATCCTGGGCTTGCTTCTTTGCGCATTTGCATTACTTCTTATCATAAGTTTGATCTCCTATGATTTTGAAGGAGATCATTTAAAGATCAGGGCGTTATTCGACGGCGGCGATCTGGGTTCTGTCTTTACAGGACTTAATAATCGCGGCGGTATAGTGGGCGCCGCTATATCCTTTTTGCTGTATGTGATTTTTGGTTATTTTGCGGTGATTATACCTTTCGGCTGTATCGTCTGGGGCGCCAATCGTTTTTTCGGGAAGCCGACTATCGCCATCAAGAGATGGACCTTTATTTCAGCGGCTTTTATTCTCGCGATTATGACATTTGTATCTTTGCCGTCCGGAAGAGAGGGCGGCTCTGTTCTCGGTGTTTATGCGGGCGGGGCCGTAGGGCATTTTATCGCGAAGGCATTGCTGGCCTTGTTCGGAACTGTCTTTTCATACGCCCTGACGATCTCATTGATTATTACCGGTCTTATTTTCGTCATTCCCTCGTTATTTAAAAAGGTGACGGGATTTCTGATGAGATTTATATCTACTTATCCCGGTGCCCTGTTTTCAGCGGTGAAATCGAGAATAAAATTCAAATTGGCCGGTGAAAAAGATACGGGAGCGGACGTAGAGGTAAAAGGCGGTTTTCTTTCCGGAGTCATAAGAATCAAAAAGAAAAAAACATCCGGCAAAAAAGAAGAAGCGTCTCCAGAATCAGTTGATATAGAATCGGATGAGAACGAACCGATTCTGAAAAGCGATCGGCATCCGATCGGCCTTCGTTCCGGCAAAAAGCCCAAAAAGGACGTTCGCTTTTCCCGCGAAAAGGACGGTTATAAGTTGCCCCCGGAAGATCTGCTGGGAGATCCCCCACCCGAACTGAAAATGCCCGATAAGGCCGATTATCGCCGTACGGCGGAAGCGTTAAGGCATACTCTGCTAACTTTCGGGATTGATATCGATTCCGGGGAGGTAAATATATTCCCGGGCCCGGTTATTACCCGCTTCGAATTCAAACCCGCCAGCGGCATAAAGGTCTCTCAGATTACGAATCTGGCGGATGATCTTGCCCTGGCCATGCAGGCGGAGCGAATCAGGATCGTGGCTCCCATTCCCGGGAAATCCGCCGTGGGTGTAGAGATTCCCAATAGGACCTCGAGGATAATCTATTTAAAAGAGATTTTATCATCGCGCGTTATGAAGGAATCGGATACGACATTGCCACTGGCGTTGGGTCTGACTATCAGCGGCGAGCCGTTCTCCGTCGATCTCGCCTCCATGCCGCATCTTCTGATCGCCGGATCGACCGGTTCCGGAAAATCGGTCTGCTTAAACTGTATAATCAACAGCCTGATATATAATCTTCATCCCGAAGCCCTTCGCTTTATTCTTATTGATCCCAAACGCCTGGAGCTGTCGGTTTATGATGGTCTCCCGCACCTCGAACGCCCCGTTGTTACCGATGTGCGTGACGCGGAGAAATTGCTGGGTGACGCGGTGCTCGAAATGGAGGATCGATACCGGCGGCTGGCGCGGGCAGGCGTAAGAAATATTAATGATTATAACCAGAGGGAAAAGGAAATTCTGCCCTATATAGTTATTATTGTCGATGAGCTGGCGGATATGATGATGAGCGGATTGAGCCGGATGGAATCATTGATAACTCGTCTGGCCCAGATGGCCAGGGCTGTCGGTATACATCTGGTGCTGGCCACTCAAAGGCCTTCGGTCGACGTAATTACCGGACTTATAAAGGCTAATTTTTCTACCCGTATCGCTTTCCAGACCGCCACGAAAGTCGATTC
>CBFCYP010000069.1:0-16571 GCA_965602185.1 uncultured bacterium | reverse complement strand
TGCGGATTGAACGGGTTGGGATAATTCTGATTTAGAGAGAGACTCTTCGGTTCAATGGGATCATCAATCCCGGTGGGAACGTTAACTATAGCCACTTCCCTATTGGAATAACCGGACCATTGTTCTTCGGCATCCCTCGCGCGCGCCAGATAATAATAATCTCCGTTCTGACGGCCGGTGACCAGGAATTCGGTTTCGGTTATATTGGAGCCCAATATTACCTCATCTGTGAAAGTTTCAACCGGGTAAAAATCGTCAGCGTAAAGGCCGGGATAGGCCAGGCCGCCATCGGTTACATACCTTACCGCCAGCTGCGCGGATTGACCGGCATAATCTTCAAGCGGGAAAACACCGAGCACCCAGCCGTTGGAAGTCCCGGTTATCCCGTTACCCTGGTTTAAGCCGTGCGGGTTATTGTTGGTGGTGACGTTTCCTTCGAGATTAACGAAGGTATTGCCGCCGTCGGTGGAAAGCGAAACGTAGCCGTAATCGTAATCCGGCTCGATGCTGTACCAGAGCCAGACGAACAGGGTGTCGCTGTTGCCTATGGAAACTCCGTTTTCGAGTATCGCGCTGCCGTTATAGCTGTTGTATGATCCGGAGAACAGCGAATAGCTTCCGGTATGAGCCCGTGAGGTTGATCTTTGAAATCCGTTTAAGATCCAGTTGGAGGTTCCCTCTTCGAAACCGTCCTCCACCCTTTCCAGTCCCGAAAGCTCTTTCAATTCGTAGGCGACGGCGGGATTCAAAGTGTCGTCATGAGTCCAGGAGACCGTGAAGGAGTCCGTGAAAACTTCCCCTATAGGATTTAAAATCGGAGGCAACGGAGGAGCGGAACCGTAGGGATTCGCTGAGACTTCCGTCAAATAAAGAAGCGTGGGAAAGATTTCGCTCCAGAGAACGGGAATTCTACTGGGAAGCGGCCAGAAACCGTCCTGCCAGGTCCCGATTTCCGCGACAAAACCGAGTATCTTCGGTTTTTCAATCTGCTCGCCGTACTGCCAGTCGTTGGCATCACCGTTTACGAGGTAAAGGACCTCCCAGGCGGTGCCGTACTCATAATTATTTACGGCGGTAGCGGAATCCCCGATTGTCGAAAGCAGCAGGTTATCGGGCGTATAGAGATTGTCATATCCCCAGGAATACAGTAAATAATTGCCATAAGTATGCATGTTTAATATTATGCTGAATTCCCGGGAGATGATGAACTGTCTCATAGAATTAGTTTCCGGTTCCGAAAACGCCGCCATCCCCCGATAAGTGGGATCGTAAGGATCGGGCGAGGAACCGTTGTTATCATAACCCCACATATATCCCCAGTTGCGGTTGAGATCGACATTGCCGGAGGGATTCATGTTTTTGCGTTGCATGCCGCCGCCGTTGGGATTGGTAATGCGATTATATTCATATCCATCCGGATTTATAATCGGAACGAAGTAAATTTCACGGTTGTCAACAAGATCGGTAATATAAGGATCAATACCGTAATTGTCGCACAGGTAAGACATATAACGTAAAGATGCCTCGAGGCTCATCGGTTCACGCGCGTGGATAAGGGAGTTGATAAAGACCTCAGGTTCATCCTCGTCAATACCGGGATTATCGGAGATTTTAACCATCCATATGGGACGTCCCTCGATTGTATACCCGACAGAATCTTTCGCGGTCATGAGATTTGGATACACAAGATGCAGCGAATCCATGTATGCTACGGCCTCGTCGAGCGTCGGAAATCCCCCCATGGTGGCGCCCAGAGGAATACGGGATTGATAAAATCCCACCAGGTCATCGTGCACAATTTCTACCTTAAGACCGGCGGATACGAGTTCATTGTAATCAATATCATCCGCGACGATTTCAGCAAATTCGCCTTTCGATATGAAGGCGATATCGAAATTGCCGGCCACGAGAATATCCAGAGTTTTTTTATCCTGCAAATCTACGCGTACAAGCATCGGCCGTTCACGGGTAGCCGCGTATAAAACAGAGGCAAAAATTGCTGAAACCAAAATTGTTAAAACTATTATCCTTTTCATCCCGGACTCCTTTTCATCTAAAAAACCGATCTTCGAGATAACTCGGTTCCTCTAATTTGCTCCTGTATGATTAATATGCATTATTAATTATTATTGTCAAGTTTTCATAAATGAAATAGGGCCGAATTAAATCCTCGGCCCCATTACACCTTTATCATAGCAGCAGCAACCTAAACAGTTAAACCATCCTGGGCAGGATTTTCGTTTACCGGGATCCATTTTAATACAAACGGGATCTTCCTTTTATAGCCGACCGCGAGATTCAAATAAGGCTCCAGATCCTTCGGAGCTTTAGCCAATTGATTAACCTGCCCGATAACTTTATGATTATCCCCGAAAATCTCGATCCTTTTATTTTTAAAAAGATGAGGGTTCAATTCGACAAACTCCAATAGCGCAAGCAGACTGGCGTATTCACATTCGTCCCGGTTGCCGTTAAACTGAGCCCTGAATGTAATACCGATATCCGGAATTTTGAAACTCACCAAACCGTTATGTCCGTCGGTTCTTTTATTTTCTCTGGTTTGTCCACGATAAAAGCATCTCATAGTTGCCTCCCAGTCTATTGCGTACAAGAGCATTTTGAGCAAATGCTATGCCCGCGAAATCTTGACCGGATCAAACCTCCTCCGAGAGCCGCTTCAGAGGGCCATGCCGCCCGTAACATACAGTAATTTCAAAGGTTAGCATGGCAAGCGCCGTATCGCTCTCTTTAAAAGTACTCCCTTTCTTTTCCATTAATATCCAATCATCCTATTTTGTTTAACCTTCTTTACATGCAAATTGTTTCAGACGATTTGCACAAATATGCCGGTTATTCTGTAAACAAACGAGATTTGGCGCAAAGAAAAACCCCCTGCGAAATACAGGGGGTTTTTGTTGGGTGTTCAGGCGAATGTCTATTTAAGCATCATCATTTTCTTTGTGAAGACATGATCGCCGGCGGTGAGTTTATAGAAATATACGCCGGATGCTACTTGCTGTCCGCCGTGATCGTTGCCGTTCCAGGTCACCGATTTGTATCCCGCTTTCATATCTTCGTCCGTAACGGTAGTTACCTTCTGCCCGAGAACATTGAAGATTTCCAGCTTTACACGGGAATCAACCGGCAGGTCGAATTTCACTTCTGTGTTGGGATTAAACGGATTGGGGTAATTCTGATGCAGGGCGAATTCGCTCGGCAATCCGGCAATAACATCCTCTACGCCTGTAGCATTGACATGGAACGTGACCGGTACCGTTATCTCGTCGACCATGTGATTCATGTCGTAGCCGGTAACTACAAGGGAACCGGTATAAGTGCCCTCGTCCAGAGTGGTAGCGTCAAAAGTGATTGTAACGTCGCTGTTATTACCGGGTCCCACCGTGCCGGAACGAGGATCGGCGCTCAGCCATCCTGCCTTAATCATTACCGCGAGGTCATTGTGTACGTAATACTGGTTATAGGCGATCTGGAGGGCGATGGTTCTGGTGCTGTTCTGGATACCGATAGTGGCGGAATCGTCGGGATAACCCATATTGGCGTAGTTATAGGTAATCGATCCATCGGAACGGAGTATTGCCTGGAACGTGTATGGCCCGCCGCCGCCATACTGGGGAACGTTTATCCAGGAGACTACGGCGATGCTATCGTCGGCGTAATACCAGATTTCGCCTCCCACGCTGGGATCCAAATCATCCCAGAACGGGCCGATGAAATTCTCGGGTGAAGAGGGATCGAGCAACGGGTAGTTGGAATAGGTTGTAGCCATGCTCGTAAAACTGATCCATCCATTGGAGCAAACCCTGAAGCTGTTGAACCTCAGATCATAGAATGGGAAGCTGAACTGGAGCGGGAAGGGCCCCTGATTGTCGTCATCGTACATATATAACGGTTGACCTATTCCCGCGATATCGATCCATTCGTAAGTCGGGCCGTTAGGCTCGTCGGAATCGATCCAGACATAACCCCAGGCATCCGGACCGCCGCTGTCGAGGATAACCGGCGGGAATGTCTGCTGAGGTGTCTGGTTTGATTTATCAGATTCCTCTGAATAACTGGTGAATCGGGCTCCGAATGTCCATCCCGGAATCTCTCCCCCGGGATTGACGGTAACGTTATCGGTAATGGTGTTTATATCGAAGTCAAGTTCGAGTCCTCCGGGATTGGCTATGTTAAGCAGATCGGTTACTACCTCGCCCTGCTGAGCAAAGACCTCGAACGAGGTCGGGTCGAGGACCATTCTGGCGCCCATCATCGGGGTTCCATCTACCTCATTTGATGGAGGCGATTCTTCAATATCCCCGCTGTTGTCGTACATGGCAGTGGCGACGTAATAGTAAGTCGTACCGTTAACCACCGAAGAATCATCATAGGTTAATTCGGTAATATAGCTGTCATTGAGCCTGTGCAGTGAATCGATCGGGACATTAGGTGTTTGTGAACGGTAAATGTTATATCCGAGGATCGTCTCAACATTCAGAGGCAGGGGAACATCGCCTCCACCTCCCAAACTATTCATACCATGGGCCGTTCCAATCGGCGCGACATCGAAATCGGGGATTTTACCAGCTTTTTCAGTTTTGCGGGCCAGATCCAAGGTGGGCTCGGATTCCGTAAGAGTTATCGCGGACCCGCTGGTGTTATCGATTATGGTAACCCGGATCATGTGATCGCCTTCCCAGATATCCTGCTGGTTCCAGTTTCCGCTCTCTCTTGCCCATTTATGCTGGGGAAAGTCGGTAACGGCGTCAAGACCAATTCCATCTTCGCCGCCACCGTCAAGGTTCTGCATACCGATCCAGAAATTCGGGCCATTGAGAGTCAAGCCGCCATCGATGGGAATCATGATCCATTCACCGAGCTGACAGGTCGTTTCTACGTAATATTCCATAGCGCCCGGCATACCGGTACCATCGTCATCCCAGACGGAGATTCCAACCGGATCGTGCGCGGGATCGGGCCAGGGCCAGTATGGATCGCCTTCGGTTAAGACGTGAACCCAGAGGGTTTCCACCTCCACCGGTGTCGACCCCACGAATCGATTTGCCATGATATTTTCAAAGGCGAAGTAATAATAGCCGTTGGCGAGCATACCGTCGTCGTAGGCAAGCGTAACCGTGGGTCTTAATCCCGGTTCGCTCCAGGCAAGCGGCACGACATCTTCCTGGTTGGATGTGGCGCGCAGATTGAACGGAGGGAGATTGCCGACAGGAGCGAAAACCTGGTTGGAATAATCCGATTCCAATTGCGGCGTGCCGTCGTCGACCGCGGTAACCGCTACGGCATAAACGCCGTCCTGCCCTTCGGGAATTGTCATTACATAGGTCGTGTCAAATGTCGTACCATCGAGCTCAAATATCCCTCCGGGTATCAGCTTTTTATAAACTTTGAAGTGATCCAGATCGCCCATGATATCGTCAGAAGACCAATCCATGTTAATATCACGGTCATCGACAACGGCTACCAGATCGAAAGGCGGAACCGGTGGATAATTCATACCGGCGCCAATGGCGATATTTGAGGGATCGGACTCATCGGGCCCCGGGTATACGGCCGTAACGTAGTAGTAATAATCTACTCCGTTAGGCACCGGAGCGTCTGTGTATTCCGTCACCGCGCCCGGCAATTCCGCCTGGAAGAAGAAAGGCCCGTTAGGATTATCGCCCTTATAAACCTTATAGTTATCAGGAACGACCTCAAATCCCGCGGCTGCATAGTCCATAGCGTTATGAACCATGGTGATCATATCGCCGGTAAACTGCCGCGAGTCTCCTACATATCCATTTACGGCTACCACGTCCACATCCGGATTGTACGCCACAAAAGGCGTGTCATCATCGTAAGATGCCACCCATACACCGTTATTGACGATACTGACAGTTGAAGCGTAGTAATCTGTTATGGCTGTGACGCTATCCATTATCGGATGGTTCGGATCGTAGTTGCCCAATGATTTGGTCGTATAAGATACAGTCCCCGGCGAGAACGGAGAGTATTCCGCCATCAGGCGCCCCTGCAATTCCCAGCCGGAACCGAAGGCGAATTGCTGTATTAAAACGCTGCCGCCGAGGTCAACATAATCCGCAAGGACATTACCCATGCCAACTGCGTCAAGAAACTGATAATTAGACCAGACCACAACTATGTTTATGCCGTCAAGATCCTGCAGGGTCGGAGTACCGTTTCTGGCGTCGAAATAAATTACCGTATCGATGTCATCGAATGCGGCAAGTTCGGCTAAGAATTGACTGGCGTTATCGGCGGCTATCACCATGACATTCATTTCGATATTGCTGCCCGGGTGACGCCAATCGAGATCGATCCTGAATTCGAGATCAGTTGTGGCTGTCAGCTGCCGGGGAGGTATGGCCCCGATCGGTATATCTACGGAGTTTGAGTAACCGGCGGACTGCATTCCTTCGGCGTCCACTGCGGCAACCTTATACCTGTAAATCCCATCAACTCCAATAACCTCGCTGAAGGTCGTCTCCGGATGGATAACCGTCCCGACAAGGTTGTACTGGTTGGAATTATAATCTCTCCGGAATATTCTGTATTGATCGATATCGTAATCGGTATTGGGCGCCCAATCGAGAGTCACCGTATTTCCAAGCGAACTCCCAACAAGGTTGGCGGGATTGGCGGGCGGATGGTTCTCGGCCATGCCGGTAGCCTCATTGGACGGGCCGACCTCGACATATTGACCGCCGCCTATATCGTAAACGGCCGATGCCTGATAGTAATACAACACTCCATTGGATATGGGACCGTATTGATCGGTACCCCAGTCATCGTAATTTGTATCAATGATCAGGTCCGTATTTATCTTCATATTGCGGTCAAAGGGCGCGGTAACCGTATCCCTGTAGAGGTTGTATCCGGCCAGAACCTGAACATCGTTTATAACCGGGATGCCGGGAACCGAAACCGCGGGATAGTAAGCTGTTCTGCTGACATTAATCTTTGTTTCAACAGCCGATATGATCTGATTCGCGATGGACGATCCGTTGGTTAATTCCGGCTTGATATTTATGGGAACGCTAGAGCTTACCTCAATTGCGGGTGAGGAATCATAACCGATCCACGAAGCGACCGAGGTTCCTCCGAAAACCTTGGCCCGGATCATATGGTCACCGTCAAATGAACTCTCAAGTCCCCAGATTCCACTCACACGCGACCATTTATTAGCGGGATAGTCTGTAATGGCATCCAATCCCAATCCGTCCTCACCGCCGCCGGCGAGATTATTCATGGCAACCCAGAAATTACCTGAACTGACGAGAACCTCGTCAACGTCTATCCTTATCCATTCGCCGAGGGCGCACACAACTTCGGTATAGAAGACCGGCGTATCTTCCGGCGAACCGCTTCCGTTGTCGAGGAATATGGAAATCCCGACGGGATCGTGTGTCGGATCCGGCCATGGCCAGAATGGATCGCCTTCGGTTAAAACATGTATTATAACCGAATCTATCGACAAAGGATAACCGGCGGGTACGAACATGGTTGCCATTAAGGCGTCATAGTCGTAGTAATAATAACCGTTCACCAATACACCATCATCATAAGCCATTTCAACCGATTCTACCGTACCGGGCGGAAGCCAGCCCACGGGAATATGGCCATCCTGACCCGATTGACAAGATAGATATGTTGGCGGACCTTCCGTTCCGGTAAGTTGTACGATGTAACTGTCATCATTATCATTGAATATGAAATCGTATGATCCATCGACGTCAGGAGTAAAGGTTAAATCCGCTCCTCCAACACCCCCGGAGCCGTAACTTGCCACTGCAGAATGCATAACTTGGAACCTGTAGGTATAGGTGGTATCCTGATACAGTTGAATAGCGGCTCCCCACTTCTGAGGATTACTGTTTACTCCCCTGACCAGATCCAAAGACAATCCATAATCGCCTTCCACCGAGATAATCCAGTTGTTTTCAGATCCCGACGGATTTACCGCCAGCGTGGGAACCGTGGGCGGATTGAGATCGGGAATCTGGAAATCGGCGCCATCGTCCAATCTTGCGTTTTCGCCGCCGTAATTTTCGCTGTAAATCGCCCAGCTGTATGTATTCACGGTATCCCGGGCCAGCATTACCTCGCCGGTAAAAATACCATCCTCGGCGGTCTGGTCCGGAGCTACGCCATCGTCGTTTATCTGTATTAAATCGCCGGACCATGAAGGATCGTAGAATCCATCGTCATCCCAGCTTCCCTTTAGATAAAACGGGCGATAAGAAACATCGGTGGGATTGCCAAACGAAGCCATCAAGGTAACGGTAACTTTTCCTTCGAGGGCATAATTTAGTATAAGGGTATCGTTTTCGACAGCCATTTGTTGATCGAACACCGGAAGATGCGTGGGCGGATATTCGATTCTGAGATTCCAGAGAGTATCGGCCGGAACAAATAACGTATAGTTTCCGGCGGAATTAGATACCGCGCTCCAGGGCCTGTCTATCACGCTGATAACCGCCCCGTCCAAAGGAGTTCCGCCGGCTAGATCAGTAATTGTTCCAGCGAACGTGCCCCAGCCGTCAAGATATGCCAGAGCCATCTGAACCGCTTCATAGGCGTTGACTATTCCCATTCCGTAATCGTTGTCATTCCCCTGGGTCCCCAGATCATCGGCGGTATCCAGCAGGATCTGACGAACCTGCTCGGTGGATAAATTAGGATTGGCCTGTCTCATAAGCGCCACAACGCCAGCGACATGGGGTGTGGCCATTGAAGTACCGCTCCAACCTCCCTGGTAGCCGCCGCCCGGTACGGAACTGCGTACGTTTACTCCCGGAGCGGAGACCTCCGGTTTTATGGCCGGATCGCCGTTAGGAGTGCAATATGTGGGTCCGCGGGATGAAAATCCGGCGATCGGATAATTAGGAGGACTGTTTCCATCAAGGGCGCCGATGGCGAAACTGGTGATATCCGTAGTCGCCCTATCGGCGGGACGACGCAAACCATCGAATCCCTCGTTTCCGGCCGCGAAAATGACTACTATTCCGGCCGCCTCACAGCCATCGAGTACTGTCCAGAAAGTTGGATCGCAGGGCGGATATCCATGACTTGTTACGAGACCCCAGGAATTGGAACATACATCCGGAACGTCCCAGACAGTCGAGGGGTTGCCATCGGGATCGACAATCCATTGAAATGACAGAAGAGCATCGGCAACCGTCTGCGGTATTGAGACCCTATCGATTACGCCGGCGCTCATCCATTCGGCGTCAAAAGCCACGCCAACGGTATCGCCCGTAGTCTCGCCGAGGCCGCAAATCGTACCCATGGTGTGAGTTCCATGGCCATTGTTATCGAATGGAAAGGTGGTACCGGTAACAGGATCGAACCAGGCCCATTCAGGATTACTGCTATAACGCGGGTCATAACCTCTCCAGCGAGCATTCAGGGCCGGATGGTTACCATCCACCCCGGTATCAAGATTGCACACCAGCCTTCCATTGCCCGTGAATCCCATATTCCAGACGAGGTCCGCCTTGATGGCTATAAGCCCGTTTTCGACGCCGGCGATAATGGGAATATCACCGCCTTTGCTTACCGGTTTTACGCTCTCAATCTGGTAATCGGGATTTATCCTCAGTACGTCGTCCCGTTGAACAAGGATATCAAGAGCGGAGGGCATCGCCTTTACGAGAATGACGTTACCCACCCATAAGGCGGTATGGCTTTCGACCATACCCTGGTATTTCAGATCGGCAATAAGAGCCAGAATATCGGCCTGCGAGATTGTCGCTTTTTCCTGCAACGCCAGGATAACGGTTTCATGCCATTCCTGGCGATCGGCGCGTCTTGTGTATAATTCTGTTTGTAAAGCGTCCAGATCGACTTGATCAGCCATGGTGATTATGGCGCCGACCATCTCATTCGATCCATGATCCACAAGATAAAGATCGAAGTCGGAACTGTATTCACCTGAATACGCCATTGAGCCGATAAAAAGCATAAACAGGCATACTGTCAAAACAGCCGGAATCTTCTTCATGTTGCTTTTCTCCTCAAAAACAAATTAGTTACTTTTCGCTAAATTAATCCCTTTCGTTTATCAAAATGGTTGTGCCCCAAAACCCAAAATCAAACAACAGGTTTTTGTCGGCTTTATCATCAGCTTTTTGCATAATATAAAAACTCCAGTTCGTATAAATCGAACTACTCAAAGATACTAATATTGGGGGATTTGTCAAGTTTATTATTCATCGATAACATCTCAGCCGCCTTTATGTAACATACTGATTAATAATAGATTATGAAAGGCAATGAAAGCTTTCATTCTTTTATTTTTTCGAACTCTAAAGCTGCAAAGCGATCAGTCATACCGGCAATATAATCCGCGGCTATAATATTTACCGGCTCCTGTTTTATCCGGCTTTTAAAGTGCGCGGGTATCAGATCCGGATCGGAGAGGTATTTTTCGAAAAGGTATTTAATAATTTCCTTCGCCCTTTGAGCGTTTTGCACCATCCGAGGATGGTGATATAGATTTTCCCCCAGCAAATTTTTCAATTCATCATTTAATCTTATTATTTCAGGGGAAAAAGAAAGCGCCGCGATATTCATCTCACGTAATTTCATGGCGGATAGATTATGATATTTTTTCAGCCGGTTTTTGGAAGTATTAACGAGATCGGTAACGAGTACGTTTATTAAATTTCTCACCAATATTCTGCGCAACACGGAGATTTCGATCTCGGGATATTCTTTTTTAAGGGTTTGCAGGATCTTTTTGCACAGTTCTGAATCATTCAATTGGTCTAAATTTAAAACCCCCGATGATAATCCATCATCAACATCGTGGCAGTTGTAGGCGATTTCATCGGCGAAATTTACTACCTGGCATTCGACGGAGGAGCCCGGGGCGATCTTCAGATCATCCGGTATATCGGGGTGATCATAATCGGTTTTATGTTTCAAAAGCCCCTCCCGCAATTCATATGTCAGGTTCAGGCCCGGAAAACCGGGATAACGCCTTTCGAGATAATCTACGACCCGCAGACATTGACGATTATGCTCAAAACCACCGCTTTTTTTAAGGAGTTCATTCAAGGCCTCCTCTCCGGAATGCCCGAAGGGTGTATGGCCGAGATCGTGCGCGAGCGCGATTGCTTCGGTTAAATCTTCGTTGACGCGCAACGCCCGAGCGATTGACCTGGCAATTATGGCCGCCTCCATGGTATGAGTTAGCCGGGTGCGATAATGATCCCCTTCGTGATTTACGAAAACCTGGGTTTTATACTGGAGCCTCCTGAAGGCGGTGGAATGGACAATGCGGTCACGGTCTCTCTGAAATTCGGTCCGGTAGGGATGTTTCGGCTCATCATAAAAGCGTCCCCGCGACTCGCCGGATTTCAAGGCAAAAGAAGCAAGATTTCTTTTCTCCAGATTTTCCAGTTCAATCCTCAGCATTTGATCACTCCCTGAAAGAGATACCCCAGATTACCGAATCGTTAAGCCCGCTTATAGAAGAATAAGTAATTATAAAGGAGAGCTTTTTAACGGTCAACAGCAGACCCCCGTAAATATCCGAGGGATTACTTTTATAACCGAAATTCAGCGCCAGATTGTTGTTGACTGGCAAATATTGATCAAATATCCAGCGGGTGCGGCGGTTTTGGAAACGTCGAACCCCGATAGATAGTGTCAGCCCTTCATTGAAAATCCAGGAACCGCCGACAAAAGGCTTGAGCCCGTCATTACGGGATTTATCATAAGGTTTTTGGAATTGAATTTCCGCAAGACCGAAACCGGCATAATAATTCTTTCGGGTATAATTAATATAAAACTCACCACTCAAACCCGTATGCCGGCCGAAATCTTGAAACTCCTCATTGGTTATTTCGAATAACGGGGCTATTCCTACATTTTCATGGAGCCGGTATTCTATCCGCATCCTGTATTTATTTCTTTGATAATACTTTTTATATCCCACCGCGCTGAATTCCATCCCGAAACCCGCCGTACCTTTATTATACTGCATGGAGATGAAATTCCAGCTTAACGATTTTACTCCATAAAGATTCGAATGGAGAAACATCGATTTGAGCCCGTCTCTGTTTATGATAAAATTCCCGCCGTCATTACCGGGTTCCGGAATGTAATATCTCCAGATAACCGAATCATCAAAATCGCCGTACGAAATCGAAGCGAATATTATCAGAATTAAAAGAGTCGTCCTAATAATCATGGCGCTATAACCACCGGATAGATTTTCGACCGGTCACTTTGACCCGAAAGATCGAAAGAGATCAGGTATATACCGGGCGGCAATAAACTCCCGTTATCATCCTTGCCGTCCCATGAAATCTCCAGGACATTTATTTCGGAACTTTCTATCAACGACCTCACTTTATGGCCGGTTTCATCATATACCTTCACGGTTAATTCCGCCGCGGGCGGTATCACGACGTCGATCGTGAAATTATCCGATCCACCATTACTAAGAGATACTACAACGGGTTCTATTTCGACACTGAAAGCGTTCTCCCCTTCCGGAGGAATAACGGAATTCGTCCTTCCCGGCGTGGAACCATCGGGATCGAAACAATCATGCCACCCGGAACCGATATCATCGACATCTGTCCTTTCGATCGAGCGGCCATCGTCGGAGGCGGTTTCCCATGTGAATTCGTCCAGAATCAAGCCGATTTCGTTCTCAAGGACAATATTGCCGTAATTGTTGGCCAATGTCATCGGCACGTCAATTGCAAGGTAATTCTCCAACTCATGGTCACCCCACACCCCCGATGAATCCCCCCAGTATCCCTCGAATGAATCCGAACCGTTTTCGGAGATAAGCTGACGGGCCAGGACTGCGTAACTGTGGGATTCCAAAAATATTCCATCGGGAAGATAGTTGGTATCGGAATCCGCTATCAGTATATATTCACCGAGATCGATTTCGAAGGCGGATTGATTATAGATTTCTACCCATTCCAGTCTCACCCGCCCGGCGGGTTCGTTGGATAAAACCTCGGATAGAATTACCTGGCCGTGAAGATTGCCGGCCGTTATAAAAATGAAATATATTAAACCTAAAACCGGTTTTCCAAAAATACGTATAATGATCCCAGGTCCTTCTCTAAATCTTCTTTCCATCTGTAAGTCGCCTTTAAGAATAATCTGTCGCCCAATAAAATGCGCTCTTCGATGAAATAATCGAATTCGCCATCAAAATGCCAGCGCAATCTTCCCGCCAGGTTAACGTTTTGCGTTAACGGCAGAGATGACAGAATATAAATTCTCGAATCGCCATTGGCTATAGATTCATTTTCAACGCTCAGCAAAACCCTGGCGTCAATATTAAATTTCTTGAACATATTTATTCCCGACTCGATTTTACTTCGATAATAATCTTTTTTACTGTAGACGGTGTATCGGATAAGAGATGTGAAAACGGATGAAATGAATATCCTGGTTTGAAAGGAATTGCTGTAGTTAATATAATTATCGCGAGGATTTCTCCAGAATTCGGCCGCGTTTCTGAACTCAAGATCTTTGTATCTTATCTTTTTTCGAGCATAGAATCCGGTTTCTCCCCTTTGCGGCTGTCTGAACGATATTTCGGAACAATAATCGGTATAAGATTGATAATCGGGATGGGAAAAGCCCGAGGATTGCAGGTTGATGTAGGAATCGTCATAAAACCATCCCCTTAAAACATAATCCTGTCTCGCCACCTGAATACAGGCGCCGGGACCCGATTCACCGTAGGCGACCTCCGTCCTGGCGCCGTTTTCTTCCAGGTC
Source organism: uncultured bacterium (assembly GCA_965602185.1). Taxonomy (GTDB): domain Bacteria; phylum Zixibacteria; class MSB-5A5; order UBA10806; family UBA10806. Next base: position 2,790 of record CBFCYP010000069.1, on the reverse strand, counting down.
GATAAATATCGATCCGACGCCCAGCGTTTTGGTACCCGAACCTGATGATAACCTGGTAAATGAACCCGTAATCCCTATTTGAATTGTACGCAGCCTTGTAGATAGCGCCGATCCGAACGTATTTTTATAGACATCATTATACTTTTTTACAGAATATATAACAGTATGCTTTTCGAGAAATTCGGCCTTAACGCCGTTATAAAAGCTATTGTCGGGGAAAAGGAATCGATTCAGTTCTCCTTCATCGGATTCCAGCGACACCGGCCTGTAATCGAATCGCCCCAGGCTGAGTCCGCAGCCGATATCGACGCCGAAATTTCCCAGCGTAACGGAATAATTATCTCTATCTATTTCGATTGACCTCCTTTCCGTCGCCACCTTCCCCTCGTCGTCGTCTCGGACCTTCAAATAAACATTCATTTTCCCCGAACGCGCTGAAGCCAGTAAGAAACTCTCGTTAGCATCGTCCTGAATTTTATTCCCGAACCTCAACCGGCCGGACCAGCGCCCGCCTGGTTCTTGCGAAAATAATTTCTCATCAGCGGTTTTACGTGTGTCGAATATATCAAATTTTTCCACAAGTTCTACGGGAGAAATTCCGAGAGTCGAGGAGATAAATTCCGATGTGTCTTCGATATCCGCTCCCTCGGCGATCTCCCTGAGAAGCTGGTAGCTGTTATAATCGATGTATCCGTTGATAAAGTAATAATCCCAATCCGATTCGGTCTTAATATCCGATATCCACTGGGCTAACGCCAATGAAGGGAAAAGTAAAAATATGGTGATTATTTTTTTTAAGTTCACCTCAAGCCGTATTTATCGAGTTTACGGTATAAAGTTCTTTCTCCCATTCCCAGTATCTCCGCGGCCCGCTTTCGATTGCCGCCGGATTCATCGAGAGCCCGCATAATAAGTTCTTTTTCGGCGTCGTCGACCTTCATGGAACCGGAGCGACCGATAAGAGAATCCATAGAACCGCTGTCTCCACCACTCATTTTCTCGAGCTCCGACTCGATTAAAAACCGGAGTTCTTTAATTTCGCCGGTTAACGCCATCAGGGCCTGCATCATAATCTGATGTTCCGCGGCCTGGGGTGTCCTCCCGGTTACTACGGGCAGGAGCTTCGATCTCGGTTTTCTTTCGCTAATATATTTTTCAAAATCCTCCGCCCGTATTCTTCCCGAGGTGCTTGTTACGGAAAAAGAATAAACGACGTTTCTCAGTTCGCGGACATTGCCCGGCCACTCGTATCGATGAAACAGCCTCAATGCCCCGGATTCGATTTTCAGGCGATCCGATTTTAAATCCTTCTTTCTCTCCTCGAGAAAATAAAACGCCAGGGGCGAAATGTCCGCTATCCTATCATGCAAAGAAGGCAGTTCTATAGAGACAACGCTCAACCTGTAATAAAGGTCCTCCCTGAATCGACCGGCATTAACTTCGTCGATAAGGTTTTTGTTGGTTGCAGCTACCAGCCTGAAATTGGCTTTTATTTTTATGTTCCCGCCGACCCTGCTGAAGGATCGTTCCTCCAGTACTCTCAAGAGTTTCGCTTGAATTTCGAAAGGTATCTCCCCTATTTCATCCAGAAAAATGATACCGTCGGAGGCCTGTTCGAATACGCCGATCCTTCTCGAGGACGCTCCCGTATAGGCGCCTTTTTCATGTCCGAACAGTTCTGATTCGATAATTCCCGGCGCCATGGCCGCTACGTTAACCGCGACAAAGGGAGTTTCCGGTTTGCCGGATTCTTTATGTATGGCCCTGGCAATAACCTCCTTGCCGGCACCTGACGGTCCGGTAATCAGAACGTTGATGTCGGATAAAGCCAGTTTTTTGACGACCTCCGCCGCTTTTATCAACTCGTCCGATCTTCCGACAATATCCAAATCTTCAAGTAATTTCCTGCCGGCTCTTAAATTCTTAAATTCATCTGATATTTTTTCGCCGTCAACCGGCCAGTAGAACTCCTTATCGGATAAAATTTCCTCAGCGAGCCCCACGGCGGGAAGGATTACGATGATTATAATGTCCGGTTCCTCCATGTAAATCCGCTCCAGGAATCTGAACGGTCTTATTCCGGACCTGAGATCGAAGATGACGCCTTCAGGTTTTCTCTCCCTGGCGGCGGAGGCCAGCTGCGTTTCATCGGAGATTACCTCTCCTTCTCCGACTTTTTCTATTATCTGGTTCGAAAATGATATGTCATGCGAAAACACGTAGATCACTTCCTCGATCTCCTCTTTCCAGCCGGCCGCTTCCTATTATTCGCTTTGCTGTCCGCGATCAAGAAATCCGCCCGGCGATTATCGAGATCAACCTTTACCACGATAATTCGAATTTTGTCGCCAAGCTTGAAAACCCGTTTCGTTCTTTTCCCGACGGCGCGGAATTTGCCCTCATCCAGCGCGAAGTAGTCATCATTTATTGTCGAAAATGGTATTAAACCCTCTACCATGGAACCCTGCAGCTCCACAAAGATGCCTGCCCGAATGACCCCCGAAATGATGCCGTCGTAGATGCCGCCTACCCTCTCCTGCAGGTATTCAAGCTTTTTAATCTTCAATGATTCCCGCTCGGCCTGGTCCGCCGCTATTTCGGTTTCGGTGCAATGCTGCCCGATCTTTTTCAATGTCCCCTTTAAATTGGCAATAATGCTGGGCCCGAGCCGTTTCTTTAAAACCAGTTTCATTACTCTGTGCACAAGAAGATCCGGGTATCTTCTTATGGGCGATGTAAAATGAACATAGTTTGAAAAGGCCAAACCGAAATGGCCTATGTTTTCCGGCT
>CBFCYP010000068.1:0-16577 GCA_965602185.1 uncultured bacterium | reverse complement strand
TATAAAGCGTTTCGATTCTTTGTCCCAGCATGTTATATATCGATATCTTGACCTCGGCGGTTTCGGTCAGAACATATTCAATAGTCGTAGCGGCATTAAACGGGTTGGGATAGTTCCTTAAGAGCGCAAAATCTACCGGTAATTCCGATACTGTTTCAATATTTGTTATTTGATCGTGATATATCGCACCCATATCAGCTGTGGTGCCGTCGGGATCCAGGGGCGATGTCGGATCGCCGGCGTCGATGCAGCGAGAACCAACGGCGAGGGAATAGTCTCGCGATAAGGTGTCGGCGAACATCGGATCGCCGTCCACACAGCCTTCCCCGAACCACGGCATGCCGATAGCGCCCACCATATCGCTGTACTCGCATAACGCCACCGGATTATACTGGGTGTTGTTAAACAGCGACATAAGGAAGTTATTGGCTACAATGGAATTTTGCACGTAAATATTGGAATTAAAATATGCATTGTAAATACCATATCCTCCGTTACCGGAAATTGTGCAATTTACGACATTGGTAACATAGGAACCCCAGTTACGCACCCCGGTGCCGTTGTTGTGATGAATCAGGCAGTGCGACACGGTAATGTTGGTCGAATATGTAATCGAAAACACCGACAGGTTATCGTCGTTGGTAGCGGTGCAGATATTATCGTAGGCCTCACAGCTGTCAATGACCAGGTTATCGGTTTGATTCCCTACCGCTACAGCAGGGCCGAACGTCGATTCGTTATCGTAGAATTCGCAATTGGAAATTCTCGAATAAGATGAATTTATATAGATCCCCGCTCCCCGGTTGCTGTCCCCGGTTGTCAGGTTATCGTGGAAATAGCAATGGTCGATATTAACGAAGACCGAGTCGCCGGTGTGGATCCCGCCGCCGTGCACGTTGGGCCAGTTGCCGGTGCCCAACCCGTTAATGATCGTAAAACCGATGACCTCCACCGAAAAGTGATCATACGGCTGGATCGTAATCGTGGTGGTGATATTGCCTCCATCGATAATTGTATTGGAGATATCCGCGGTATCGCCGCTCGTCATAAACGTGCTGGCGAGTGTCAGGGGGTGATTTGAGATGTTAATATTTTCCGTATAGGTGCCGGTTTCTACCAGAACCGTATCATACGGAGATGACGCGTTTATACCCTGCTGGATGGTGGGATACTGTGAGGGAACATAGATTATGCCCGCATCGGCCGTCGAAAATGTAAATACAGCCAATAAAGTAATCGAAACAATCGTCAGCGATGTTTTCATCTTCTTATCCTCCGTGAAACTTTATTATACGAATTTTCAAAGATCCTTTTTTCGGCACTTACTACTGAATAAAGTTAATTCATTTTTAAAATTAAGCAATGGCTAAAATGGTCGCTATTTCAGAAAAATCATCTTTCGGGCATGGATTTTGTCCCCCGTTCTCAGTCGGGCGAAGTAGATTCCCGAGGGATAAGGAGAGGAATCCCAGGATATTCTATGTTCACCCGAGGGCATGAATCCATTGTAGAGAATCGCCAATTTTTGCCCTAAAAGGTTATATATGGAAAGCTCGATTTTAATATCCGCGGGCAGGTAAAATTCGAGGGTCGTAGCGGCATTGAAAGGATTGGGGTAATTTTGAAATAGAATTAATTTTTCGGGCTTTGGTGGAAAGTGTTCTTCGATAGCCTGTATCGTTGAATCCCCGCCCCCGTAAGCGCCCATATCGCTAAGCTGCAGTCCCAGGCCCCAATCACAGTCGAGAAAATAATCCTGAATGGTCGGATCTCCGACATCGATACAGGGCGAATCATAGGGATCGCCGCAGAAAGTTGACATGAGATGGAAATCGCCATTTGAGGAATTTCTGAAAAGCGGATCGATATCGATGTTGCCGACTCCCTGCCAGCCGCCCTGGACGTCGCAATAGCTAACCTCTAAGGGATGATGCCTTATGTAAATCTGCGGCCAGCTTACGGCTGTGTTGCCCCAGATGATGTTGTTGGTCATGGTAATCGGTGTAAATGGCGAGGAATTATCGCTATATACGCCGCCCGCACCGTTGGCGCTGTTGTATGAGATTACATTATTCTCCAGAGTTATATTCGTACCGTTGATATATATGCCGCCACCGTCCACACCCCCTATATTGAACGCCAGCAGATTTTGAAAAACTCGAATATAAGATCCCTCCAAATATAGGCCTCCTCCTTTCGCAGCGCGATTTTCTATAAATATGTTCTCAGTTATAACCGAATTATCTCCCCTGAAACAGAGACCTCCACCTGAGCCTGTACCAGCCCAATTGTCCTCAAACAAATTATGCATTACAGATGCGGAATCCTCAACCAACAAGATAAGGCCGCCGCCTGCAGACCACGCGCTATTATTGATAAAATCATTAGAGGTAATTGTGGCAGTAGCGGACATTACTATGTTACCAATCATGCCGGAAAAATTGTCTTTAAAAGTATTTCCTATCAAAACAGCATCTTGAGAACTCCAGCAGCCGATAGCTCCGGCCATTTCACCTCCCAGGATATACCACGTAGTATCTCGCTCAAAGAGACTGTTTATTATGCTGACGTTACCATGTGAACAATAAAGTCCTGCACCCCCAAAACCACAGTAATTTTCTATAAATTCGCATTCAATAACTTCAATATTTGAAATGCCAACGTAGATTCCGCCGCCCTCGCCTTCTGGTGCCCTGTTGTTTCTCAATATACAATTTCGGAGTGTCAAATTGGAAGAAATGCTGTAAATAGCTCCCCCGCAATACTCATATTCATAATTAGGATATTGAGTATATGCAAGTCCGTTTTCAAAAACACAGTACGAAAAACGACAACTATCTCGTGCACTGAATAATCTTATTCCATGCCAAGCTGTAGAAGGATTTGAAGTAAACATTATGGAATCCTCGTACGTACCTTCCGCCTGCAAAACAGCTGACGTATCGACAATAAACATATAATGCCCCTGAAACTCTATATAGCATCCCGGCCCGATAATAAGCGAGGAATCGGGCGGCACCCTGAGTTCCCCCACCACCTCGATCGGGTTCATGGTGGAATCCCAAACGCCCCAGACGTCGCCGGATACCTGGGTGGAGTATGCAATACCGGGAAATCCCAGCAACAAAACTGGGATGATTAACCGTTTAATCTTATCCCCCTTTTTAATCATTTGATATTCCCCCTATTTCAACAAAAGCATTTTTATATTCTTCGAATTATCATCCGCCTTCAAGCGCGCGAAATAGACACCGGAGGGATAGTCGCTGGCGTTCCAGTTTACGGTATGCGCGCCGGGCTGCCTTATGCCCATATATAAAACCTCCACCTCCTGCCCCAGGATATTGAAGATGGAAATCGATATATCTGATTGTACCGGCAAAACATAGCTTATTGTCGTTTGAGCGTTGAAAGGATTCGGGTAATTCTGTAACAGAATCATTTTCCCCGGAGTGGGAGGAATGTACTCCTCAATTACCTGCATGGTCGAATCCCCACCCCCATAAGCGCCTATGTCGCTTAATTGCGACCCCAGGCCCCAATCGCAATCAAGAAGATAATCCTGAATGGTCGGATCTCCGGCATCGATACAGGGCGAATCATAGGGATCGCCGCAGAAAGTTGACATGAGGTGGAAATCGCCGTTAGCAGTATCCCTGAAAAGCGGATCGATATCGATATTACCGACACCCTGCCAGCCGCCCTCGACATCGCAATATGAAATCTCCAGGGGCCTATTGCCTTCATTAAAAATCTGAGGATGGACATCTGCAACGTTGCCCCAGATTATGTTATTTTTTAGTATAATCGGGGATTGCATGGATGTGTTATCAATATATATACCCCCAGTATGGCTGGAGCGATTGTAAGCTATAATGTTATTAACCAGCAAAATATCTGTTCCGCGTATGTAAACTCCCCCTCCAGGATTCCAGACCTCGTTAAAGGCGATTAAGTTGTTATTAAGAATAACGTTGGATCCTTCCAAATATAATCCACTGCCCTCAAAACCACCGGAATTAAGATAACCATTATGCGTAATTTCGTTGTAGGCAATTGTAGCGCTATCCTCGATATCAATCCAGAAACCGCTTCTTCCTATCCAGCCTAAGTTTTGATTGACGATATTATTTGTCACCGAGGCTATGGACGCTTCCAATTTTATCGCGCCGACCCTGTAAGATAAATTATTTCTGATTATATTATTGCTGAAGATCAGCGTTGAACATTGGTTGCATTCTACCGGCCCTGAATCCTCACCGCCAAGCGGATACCAGGTAGTATCTCTTTCGAAAACACTGCCGGTAATGCTCGCGTTGCCATGCCAGGCATAAAGACCGGATCCTCCAAAAGCGCATAAATTACCTGAAACAATGCTGTTTGATATCGAGATATCGCCATTTTCTAAGTATATCCCGCCACCTCGGCCGCTCTCTGCCCTATTGCTTGTTATTCGGCAGCTTTTAATATCAAGATTTGTTTGCCAACAATGAATGGCACCACCCGGACTCATATGGTCTTCTATTGGAGCATGGGCTTTTTCCAGAACGCAATATGAAAACTCGCACGTCGTATCTGCGAAAAATATATCAATCCCGTTCCAGACCCGACCCGGTGCAGGAGTAAAGAATATCGAATCCTCCTCGGTTCCTATCGCCCTTATAAAAGCGGCCGAAGTGTCAAGCGTAAGCGCGTAATGCCCCTGAAACTCTATATAGCATCCCGGGCCGATAATAAGCGAAGAATCGGGCCGTACTCTAAGTTCCCCTACCACCTCGATCGGGTTCATGGTGGAATCCCAGACCCCCCAGACGTCGCCGGAGACCTGGGTGGAGTATGCAATACCGGGAAATCCCAGCATTATTAGCGCAATTATTACCGGTTTCATCTTATCCCCCTTTTTTAATCATCTAATATTCCCCCTACTTCAATAAAAGCATCTTTATATTTTTCGAATTATTCTCTGCCTTCACCCCCGTGAAATATACACCGGAGGGATAGTCGCCGGCATCCCAGTTCACTGTATGCGCGCCGGGCTGTCTTATGCCTTTAAATATTACTTCCACCTCCTGCCCCAGGATATTATAGATGGAAATCGATATATCTGATTGTACCGGCAAAACATAGCTTATTGTCGTTTGAGCGTTGAAAGGATTCGGGTAATTCTGTAACAGAATCATTTTTTCCGGCATGGCCGGAATGTACTCCTCAATTACCTGCATCGTTGAATCCCCACCCCCGTAAGCTCCCATGTCGCTAAGTTGAAGGCCCAGCCCCCAGTCGCAATCCAGAAGATAATCCTGAATGGTGGGATCTCCCACGTCGATGCATGGGGAATCATTCGGATCGCCGCAGAAGGTGGACATGAGATGGAAATCGTAATTGGCAGGATCGCGAAAATCCGGAAAGATACGTATATTGCCCGTCCCCGGCCAGTAGCTGTCTAAATCACAAAACGTTACTTCCGGATCCGAGCCGCCTGCCATATGAATCTGTGTGGGAAGATTGCTCCATAATATACAGTTTGTGATAACAGGATTGGCTGACCAACCGTATATACCCCCGCCGCCGCCGGCAGCGTTGCCGTAAAACAGGTTATTGATAAACACCGGATCTCCGGCCGCGCAGCTTACCCCGCCGCCCATTCCCGCTGATGTATTATGATGAATAAGGTTACTGTAAACTAGCGGCTCCGACAACCCGCAATAAATGCCCCCGCCGCGCCCGAACTGCTCGATTACCGTGTTGGCGTAGATACCATTATATGATATAACCGGATTGGCGTAGTAACAATAAATCCCTGCCCCGTAAGTATACGCGATATTCAAAGTGATGATGTTATTGGCGATAACCGGACTGGAGTACATACAGTATATACCGCCGCCTTCCTGCGCGTTACCGCGCGTTACGGTAAAACCTTTCAGTATCGCCGTGCTGTCTTCGTCATTATCGAAGGTAACAACCGAACCAGAGGAATCGCCGTCGATGATGGTCGTCGCTATATATGACTCGTCACCGGTGGTCAAGAACAATGATCCCAGAACTATATTATGTCCGTTGAAATTGACGTTCTCGATATACAATCCAGGCTGCACCAAAACCGTATCACCATTAATTGACGCATCGATACCCTGCTGGATGGTGGGATAATCTGCGGGGATGTTTATGATGGCGGCCCAGCATAAACCGGCCCATCCAATAACTATTATTATGAGCAACACCTTTTTCATCGCTTCCTCCTGAACAGTTTTATTTAAGCAAAATCATTTTCACGTTTTTTGATATATCCCCGACCTCCAACCGCGCAAAATAGACGCCGGAGGGATAGTCGCCCGCGTTCCAGCTTATGGTATGCACGCCTGGTTGTTTAAAGCCACTATATAGCTCCTCGACCTCCTGGCCCAGAATATTGTAGACGGTAATTGAAAAGTATGATCGTTCCGGGACAATGAACCTGATAGCCGTTTTGGCGTTGAAGGGATTGGGGTAATTTTGTAGAAGCGCGAAATCGCTTGGGCTCAAAACAGCGCCGTCAAATACTCCTGTAATCAGCGAATCCCCTCCCCCGTAGGCTCCCATATCGCTCCTGATACCGCCCAGCCCCCATGAGCAGTCCAGCAGGCTGTCAGCGATATTCGGATCGCCGACGTCTATACAGGGGGAATCCTGATTATATCCACAATCGGAAGATTTCAGCCTGAAATCATTACCGTAATTCCGAAATTTAGGATTGGCGTCAATATTGCCTATTCCCTCCCAGCCGCCCTCTATATCACAGTAAGATATATCCGGGACCGAGTTGCCATAGAGGTAGACCTGGGATGGCAAATTTCTCCATAAAATAGTATTCTTTATAATCGGATTAGAGTTTAACCAGCATGCGATTCCTCCACCCTGGGGGGCGTTGTTATGATATATGGTATTATTAATTATCAAAGCATCGGAAATATAGCAGGTAATTCCGGCTCCCCATAACTCGCTTGAATTATTTATTATTACATTATTACATATAATTGGATCTGAAAGTATACTGTAAATACCCCCTCCTTTCCATTTCCCGTAATTATTTCTTATAATATTATTTTCTATACGGGCATTAGCATAATAACATTCAATCGCGCCACCGGCTTCTTCAGCGATATTATTTTTTATTATGTTATTAGATATTGCAGGAAAGGATTGAAAAATCGAAAATCCCGCACCATAATTAGAATGACCGTTTTGAATTGTAAAACCTATAAGCGCTGTTGCCGTATCTTCTTGATTAATTATAGTTATAACAGTCCCATTCGAATTTCCATCAATTCGCGTGGATGATATATACGATCTGTCGCCAGTGGTTAGAAACAGCGACCCCAGCGCTATGTTATGCCCGTTAAAATTGACGTTCTCGTAATATGTCCCCGGTTGCACCAGCACCGTGTCGCCATTTGACGAGGCGTCGATCCCCTGCTGGATAGTGGGATAGTCAGCCGGAATATTTATTATAGCGGCGGAGACGTTCATATAGAAAGCAGATAATAAAGGCATCATAATCCGGAGAACATTTGTCATTTTAACGCTCCTGATTTATTAACAATTAAAGATACAAATTATATCCATTTTATCAAGCATGTAATTGAAGTTAATATCAAGAGTTGGCGTGACGAGCAACCGCATTTAAGACGTAACCGGGTTCCATGTAACAAGTTAGCATGGCAATATCTGTCCATAATGTAGATTGATATGCTCTATTTTTTTCTTGACCAAATAGGAATTATAACTATATTTGCCAACTTAGCGTGGGCGGGGCGGTTTAGATCGTGAAATCATACACATTTTGATAAAAGGAGTCGATCGTGGCAGATGAAAAAATCCCGCGGCGCGACGCCATCAACTATCTCCTTGGCGCCGGGATCGGAGCGTTAGGCGCGGCGACCCTTTTTCCCGTGGCGCGCTTCATCATCCCTCCGGCGGCATCCGGTTCGGGATCGTCATCGGTTGTCGCGGCGAAGGTCGGGGAATTAAAGCCCAATGAAGGAAAGATATTCAAATTCGGCAACGCCCCCGGGATTCTGGTCCTGAAACCGGGCGGAGACCCGTCCAGCGCGTTGAGTTACGTAGCATTCACAGCGGTCTGTACCCATCTGAACTGCACCGTCCAGTATCGTGATGATCTCAAGGAGATCTGGTGCGCCTGTCATAACGGCCATTTTGATCTCAACGGCAAGGTCATCTCCGGCCCGCCGCCGAAAGGTTTACGGCAATACCGCGTCGCCATTAAGGGCGATGAGATTTTCGTCTCCATCGGGGAGGCTTAAATATGGGGACCGGAAGCAAACTTTACGAGTGGTTTAACTCCAGGGCCGATCTCGAGAATATTCTCAAATTCATGAAAAAGAAGACGGTTCCGTATCACCGGTATTCTCTCTGGTATTATATCGGGGGGATGTGTCTTTTCCTTTTTATCGTACAGGTGATAACCGGAATACTGCTTCTTCTATACTACAAACCGACGGCGGAGGCGGCCTTCGAGTCGGTACAATATATAATGACCGAGGTGCCGTTCGGCTGGCTTATCAGGTCCGTACATTCTTACGCGGCTAATTTATTTATAGGTTTTGTATTTCTTCATATGTTTTCCGTATTTTTGATGAAGGGATACCGAAAGCCGAGGGAGCTGACATGGGTATCCGGAGCGTTTTTGCTTTTCATCGCCCTGGGATTCGGATTTTCGGGCTACCTCTTGCCCTGGAACCAACTCGCCTACCTGGCTACCAACGTGGGAACTAATTTCGCGGTCATGGTGCCCTTCATAGGCGAATGGCTTCTGGAATTCTTGAGAGGCGGCCCGGAGGTGACTGGAGCCACTTTGACGAGATTTTTCGGCTTCCATGTAGCTGTTCTTCCCGGGATCTGCATGGCGCTTTTAGCCGGTCACCTGATACTGGTCCAGCGTCATGGAATGAGCGTGCCGGTCTCGATTGAGAAGGAGATCAAATCGGGTAAGGCCAAAAGGCTGGAGATACCGTTTTTCCCCAATTTCCTGTACCGTGACGCCCTGGGATGGACCCTGGCTCTCGGCTTGATAGTTCTTCTTTCCACCTTATTCCCGTGGGAGCTCGGCGAGAAGGCCGATATTCTCAAACCTGCGCCGCCGCATGTAAGACCGGAATGGTTTTTCGTGTTCATGTATCAGACTTTGAAATACGTACCCAAGGCGCTGGGAGTCTTCGGATTCGCGGTCGCGGGGATTATCTGGGTGATTCTGCCCTTTATGGATAAAAAATCGAATCGCGGCGAACATAACAGGCTTTTCACAATTATCGGAGCCGCCGCTTTGGCGTATGTTATATTACTCACAATTATTGGTTACCTGGCTCCGGGGGAATGATATGAGATATTTAATTATAACGATGTTCACCATTACGGCAGTATTCTTCAATACCGGCGTTTCCAAAGAATCGAGTTGTATCAATTGCCATATTTCCTCGGAATGGGTTTCCGATACGACCATAACCGCGGCGTTTCTGGCCGAAGACATTCATCGCAACATGGGCCTGGGATGCGAAGATTGTCACGGCGGCGATCCCGGGATCGGCTTCGAGGAGGGTGACCCGGAACTCGCCATGAATCCGGCGAAGGGATACAGGAATCCGCCCGGCAGATCGAGGATACCCGAATTCTGCGGCAACTGTCATTCGGACGTCGAATATATGAAAAGGTACAATCCCAGGCTCTCGACCGATCAGCTCAAACTCTATAAAACCTCGGTACATGGAAAAGGCCTGTACAACCGCAAAGACACTAAGGTAGCCATATGCACCGATTGTCACGGCGTTCATGGAATCCTGCCGTCAAGCGATTCGAGAAGCGGGGTATTTCACGCCAACATTCCGAAAACTTGTAAAAGCTGTCATTCGGATGAATCCCACATGAGGGGGTATAAATACAGGGGAAAACAGATTCCGATAGACCAATATGATGAATATAGCATGTCGGTCCACGGTATCCTGGTTCTTGAAAAGGGCGACAATTCCGCGCCGGCCTGCAACGATTGCCATGGGAATCACGGCGCCACGCCCCCGAGTCTTGCCTCCGTATCGGCCGCCTGCGGCGAATGTCACGCGAATAACCGCGACTTCTTTAACGGCTCGCCGCACAAAATCCCCTGGAAAGAGATGGATCTGCCCGAATGCGAGCAGTGTCACGGCAATCATTATATCCAAGCGGTTACCGATGACCTGCTGGGAGTTTCCGAGGACGCCATCTGTCTTGATTGCCATGATGAAACCAGCGCCGGATATAAAACCGCGCAATCGATGAGCATGTCGATAGATTCCTTGATATATTCTATCGCAGAAGCGGAAAATGTCGTGGAAGAAGCTGAGAGAAAGGGAGTAGAGGGAGGTCAGGCGCGGTTTGATTTAGGAGCGGCCAAGGACAACCTGACCAGGGTCCGTTCCGTGATTCACACCTTTGATCAGGAACAGGTTAAAGAGATAACCACCGCCGGAATCAACACCGCCGTCGATGTAAGGCTTATGGCCAAAGGGGCGCTGGAGGATATTAAAATAAGGCAGATAGGCCTGGCGGTATCCCTTCTGGTTATAATATTCGTCGCGATCATGATCAGGCTGAAAATAAAGCGGGTCGACAGCGTGACTGATTTCGAAGCGCAGGGCAAAAGAAAATGACCATAACGCGACATTAAGACCAGATGAAATTTAACAAACAGAAGATCTTAAAACGTCTCAAGAAGCTCGGTATATATTTCGGCGGATTCTTGCTTCTTATAGCCATTATGGGATTCGCGGTAATAGAGATAACCAGCAAGCCTGATTTTTGCGTTACCTGCCACTATATGCAGCCTTTTTACGACGCCTGGAAAACATCGACACATAAGGATATTCCGTGCAGCGAATGCCATTACCCGCCCGGAACCATGGAAAAAATATCCGGTAAATTCCGCGATTTGAACCAGCTCGTAAAATACCTTACCAACACCTACAAGCGATCAAAACCCTGGGCCGAAATCGAGGACGCGTCATGTTTGAAGAGTGGATGTCATTCCGAGCGAAATCTTCAGGGGGCGGGGAAAGTAGAGTTTAAAAAGGTCACTTTCGATCACACGCCTCATCTGGGAGAACTCCGACGAGGTAAGAAACTGCGCTGCACGTCATGTCATTCGCAAATTGTCCAGGGTGAGCATATTACGGTAACCGAATCCACCTGTATTCTCTGTCATTTCAAGGAGCTCGGTCCGGAATCGCACATGTCCGATTGCGTGCTTTGCCACTATCCCCCGGTAAAGAACGGAGATAATGATGAAGCCATAGCGTTTGACCATGCCAGGATTATCGAACGGGATATCGGATGCCGCACCTGCCATGGACCCATGATTGTCGGCGATGGTTCGGTTCCCAGGGAACGCTGTTACAATTGCCATTGGGACCAGGAAAGGAATTCCCAATACGACGATTCCATTTTAATGCACGAGAAACATATCGCGGAAAACAAGATCGAATGCGAAAACTGCCACTTCGCCATGCAGCATAAAACTCCACCCAGAGCTGAAAATCTTTCAAAGGATTGTTCCGGATGTCATTCAAAAACTCATGCGGGGCAGGAAAGCCTGTTTTCGGGCACCGGCGGTTTCGGCGTTCACGATATGCCCGATCCTATGTTTGAATCCGGTATGAATTGCCAGAACTGCCATGTGTTCCATTCTTATGACGGCGAGTATCAATCAAAGGGCGAAATTAATATCGCCAAACCGGAATCATGCGAACCCTGCCACGGATCGGGTTTCGGCCGGTTATTAAAAATATGGAAAGAAACCAGCGGCGAGAAGCTCACGTTCATCAAAGATCTTATCGATAAAACCTCTACCACAATCAACAACTCCGGCAAAAAAGCCGCTCTGATGAAAAAAGCCGAAAAAAACCTCGAAAACGCCCGGCATAATTACAATCTGGTAAAAAACGGCCGCCCGATTCATAATATCAAATATTCGGACGAGCTTTTAGGCGCGAGTTACAATTATCTCGCCGAAGCTTTGAAAATCATAGATTCAAAATACAGCCCGCCGGAGTTGGCAACATCCTCAAAATTCGTCCCTTCACAGTGCGCCAACTGCCACACCGGCATCGAAGAGAGAAAGGTTTATATCTTCCAGATGCAATTCCGCCACGACAGGCATGTCGTATCCGCCGGCCTGAAATGCGGAACATGTCATTCAAACCGGAGACGCCACGGAGAACTCGTCGTCAATAAAGATAATTGCATGAACTGCCATCATCAAAAACCCAAATGCGGCAATTGTCACCGGCTGCAGGCGGATCTTTATTCGGGCGAAGCCGAATATATCGATATAACCGAGCCGAACGTAATGTTCGAAGCGGGTCTTGATTGTGCGAGCTGTCATGTTGAAGACGGCAAAATCAAACGTCCCACTCCTGCCAAATGCGTGGAGTGCCATGAACCGGGATATGACGAAATGGAGAGGAATTGGATATTGGCGGTCAGATCATCCATTGAAAATCTTGAACTGCTTCTAAAAGACATCTCCCCCGCCGGCCTCACAGATTCCGATAAAGCGACCATGGATAAGGCTCAAAATATTCTGAAAAGATTAAAAAAGGACGGTTCCCGGGGCGTTCATAACGAGACCGAGATAATTTCATTGCTGTCCGGATACGAGAACAGAATAAAGGAAATTGCAGACAGGCAGATAGGGTAACGGGGATTTCGGCCTATTTTCTTAACGTTTGTATCCCATAGATTGAAACCTAACGGATTCGAGGGGTGACTGAATCACCCCTTTTTCATACGAAGACGGATTTAATATTGTCCAACAATATTTTTGCCGTCGTGTTTTTCTGGTCCGGCCTGCGGAAATTCGTCGATGATTTTTTTTCGGGCCTGATCCCGGGCAAGTTTATTACATAGACTATCTGTCCTATGTGATGAGTTTCGTGCATATGGCTGTACGCCAGATTCTGCCCCAGGGTCTCGAACTGCCCCCAGCTTTTCTGGTTAAGAATATTGGGATCGCTCTTTTTCAAAATATTATCCGTAATGGAAGCCAATTTCATAAAACGTGCCAGCAACTGCTGCGGTTTGGGATAGACAGATGTATCTCCCTGGGGTTTCGTCCCGCGTGCGAAAAGATCCGCCAGGTTTCCCACCGCCGGGTTGCCGCCCAGAATTTCTACGATTTCGCCCCTGTTTACCACAACATGCCCCAGAAGCCAGATTAAGGGATTGCCTCTTTTTTCCGGCCGCGTGTAGAAATTTCCATCCGGAATATTTTCCAGCGATTTCGCGAGATATCCGGCGTTAAACCTTAACAATTCTGCGAATGTATTCATTACCTGCATGTCTTCTCCTGACCGATAATTTTCGTTATTCTATAATGCTTTAAATTTTGTGCCAGCCCGTTTCAAATTAAGACAACTATTTATTACCTCTTGCCTTTCAACGTGTTATGAAGGTCGATAAAAATCCAGTGGGGGCCAAAAACTGGTAATCCTTTGATCAAATAGCATAGTTTCGAACATTCATTTTTTAAAATGTAAAAAAGGATCAATAAACATTGTGATAATATTCACAAAAATAGCTTGCCGATTTTAGTCGGATCATTTATCATTGGTCTGCTATGATTAGTATGTAAAAAGGAGAATGGTTATGGATATAAGTATAGCGACCGAAGAGGAACATTATGAAAACAGGGTTGCCTTGACGCCGGCGGCGGTACAATGCCTCGTAATTTCGGGTCACAATGTTTTCATAGAAAGCGGCGCCGGAACCGGGGCTGGATTTTCCGATGAGGAATACCTCGCAGTTGGCGCGAAAATAGTGTATTCAAAGGATGAGGCCTTCCTGCGCGGAGAGATACTTTTAAAGATTTTTCCGCCGACGTTGGAGGAGTACCGGTTGATGCCAGACGGACAGATAATCTTCTCATCGTTGCATCTGGTTGTTGCCGGCGAAGCCGGATTGAATACGATTCTGGAGAAGAAAATTACCGCCATCGGATTCGAGGTCATAGAGGACAGTACCGGCCGTCTCCCCATTCTGGCATCCATGTCGGAGCTTGCGGGGCAAATGTCTATCCCCATCGCCAGTTATTATCTCTCGAATATAGGAGGCGGACGAGGCATTCTTCTGGGCGGAGGAGCCGGGATCCCGCCTGCAACGATAGTAATATTGGGCGCAGGAATCGTCGGCATAAACGCCGCCAGAAATGCCAAAGGTATCGGCTGCAACGTTATTCTGCTGGATTCCGATCTCGAACGGCTCAGATTTGCCAATAGAATATTCAGAAAACAAATAGTCACCTATCTTCCCTATCAATATAACATCGAGAAAGTGATACCGTTTTCCGATGTTCTGATCGGCTCCGTGCTTATTCACGGTGAGCAGACCCCGAAACTTGTCAGGGAGGATATGATCGAAAAAATGAAGCCCGGCTCGATCATTCTCGACGTCTCCATCGATCAGGGCGGATGTGTCGAAACTTCGCGGCCGACAAACTGGCACACTCCCACTTTCGTCAAACACGGCGTAACTCACTTCTGTGTCCCCAATATGCCGTCAAACGTGGGGCGAACCGCTACATACGCGCTTTCGAACGTATCTCTTCCATATATAAGATCGATAGCCGATAACGGCCTGGTAAACGCCCTCAGGAAGGACGCCGGTCTGGGCAAAGGAGTATATACCACAAACGGCATGGTGACAAACGCGGCCGTTGCAAGGCAGTTCGCAAAAGAGTTGGTGCCGTTGAGCGACGCCATAGGGGGGATAAAAACATGAACTGGATCGACCTTTACGAGAGCAAAAAAACAAGCGGTGAAGAAGCGCTGAAGATTGTCAAGTCCGGAGATCGAGTTTATATACATCCCGGCTGCGCGGAGCCGGAACATCTGGTGACACATCTCACGGCGAGAAAGGATGAACTGAAAAATGTCGAAATCGTCCATCTGCTTACTGTGGGCAAGGCCGACTACGTGAATCCCGAAATGGAGGGTCATTTCAGGCATCGCTCCCTTTTCACCGGCACCAACGTTCGTAAGGCGGTAAACGAGGGCCGCGCCGACCAGACCCATATTTTCCTTTCAGAGGCAGACGATCTGTTTCTCTCGGGGCAGTTGCCTGTAGATGTGGCGTTGATTCATTGTTCGCCCCCTGACGAACATGGATTCCTTTCCTTTGGAGTAGGGGTGGAAAACACCAAATCGGCCGCCGAGGTTGCGAAATGTGTTATCGTCCAGGTAAATCCGGAAATGCCCAGGATTCTGGGGGATAATTTCATTCATCTCAGGAAAATTACCCACGTGGTGGAGCATTCCGCCCCAATTCTCGAACTGCCGCAGGGCCAGCCGGACGATATCTCCCGCGCCATCGGCAGTCATATCGCCGATCTGATAGAAGATGGCGCAACCTTGCAGATGGGAATAGGCGCCATCCCGGATGGTGTGCTATTTAATATCGGGAACAAAAGCAACCTGGGAATACATACCGAGATGTTCTCCGACGGGGTAATAGACCTGGTGGAGGCCGGCGTGGTCAATAACGAGAAGAAGACACTGCATCCCGGCAAAATTATCGCCAGCTTCATCCTCGGGACTCAGCGATGTTTCGACTTCGCGGATAATAACCCCATCATAGAACTGCATACCTCCAAATACGTGAACAACCCCTTTATCATTGCCCAGAATGATAAGATGGTCGCCATCAACTCGGCCTTGTCGGTGGATTTAACAGGTCAGGCCAATTCCGATTCGCTGGGCACCTATTTCTATTCCGGTATCGGCGGGCAGGTCGACTTTATCAGGGGAGCGGCCCGCTCCAAAGGAGGAGTACCGATAATAGCGCTGCCGTCGGTTACCAAGGACGGCAAGATCTCCCGGATCGCATCGGTTCTCCCTGAAGGCACCGGCGTAACCACCAGCCGCGGCGATATACACTGGGTGGTAACAGAACATGGCGCCGTCAACTTACACGGCCGCTCCGTAGGCGAAAGGGCTAAACTCCTGATATCGATAGCTCACCCGGATTTCAAATCGGAACTCGAAAACTACGCCAGGGGCAAGAAGTGGTTTGTGTGATATATAAATATATATCCATAATTATTAATAGTGCGGTCAAATCCCCGCACTTGACCGCGTAGGGCGGCAGATACGCGGATCTGCCGCCACAGAACTCCATTACTGATATTACAGGGATCAGGCATGCCTGATCCCTACGGCTTGTTATTAATCAAAATATTCAATCTGCCAATTATTATGATCCGCAATGGCTTTTAATTTTTCGTCGGGATTTGCCGCGATCGGCGTGCCCGCTTTCTGTAATAAAAACCTGTCGTGATAATGATCCGCATACGCTGTTACCTGGAGCCAGTCGAGATCATATTTCTTTAAAATCTTTTCCACGACATCGACCTTGCCTCTAACGATCGGAAAAACGCCTGCGGTTTTTCCGGTAAATTTATCGTTGTCAATTTCCATAACACTGCCGTAATACTCGCTGACTTCCAGAAATTTGGCGAAATTTTTGAGTAAAAATTCCGGCATACCGGAAAGCAATACAAC